>JBJSZF010000508.1:0-8026 GCA_046090125.1 Verrucomicrobiota bacterium | reverse complement strand
GTTGAAGCCGCCGCCGGCGAAGCCCAAGGCGTCCGAAGCCCCGGAACCCAGCCCTCCCAAGCGCGGCGAACGGGTCGTGGCGTTCGTCATCTCGGACGGGGACAACCTCCAATGGTTGCTCGGTCGGTTCACGGAGGCTCCCGGCTTTTGGGCGAGCCCGAGGCGCGGCTCGTTCGCGGTGACGTGGGAGTTGGCTCCGCAGCTCCGCCGATGGGCGCCGGCCGCCGATGCCTTGCTGCGGCGCACGGCCACGGGCCAGGACGCCTTCGTCGGCGGGCCGAGTGGCGGTGGTTACTACTTCCCACACGTGCATCCGGATGCCGGACGCGCGGCGGCGGATTCCGCGCGCTGGTTGGGCGAGGCCGGGTTGGCGGTCACCAGCGTGCTCAACGACGGCGGCGACCTGGGCGAGGTGGCGTCGTTGCTGGCGTCGCCGGCCGTCGAGGGGGTCCTGTACAAGGACTACGCCCCGTACAACCGCCGGCGCGGGGCCATCGCGTGGCATCACGGCAAGCCCGCCGTGGCGTACCGCTACCTCCTGTGGGAACAACGGCGCGTGGATGGGACGCTGCGCCCCGACTGGTTGCCGGAGGGCGTCGCCGCCGCCGTGGCGAAGCAGTCCGACGACCCGTTGGGCTCCGACGACGCCTATGCCGTGGTGCAGGTTCATGCGTGGTCGTTTGGCACGATGGGCGGCCCGATGGAGGCCATCCACGCCACCATCCAACGGCTGCCACCGGGCACCCGTGTGGTGACGGCCCCGGTGTTGGTGCGATGGCTTCGGGAGCTTCGACGGCCTCGTTGAACCGAGGGTGCATCTCGAAGGTGGGGTCGATGCCGAAGCCGTCTTGGATCGCCCAACGCCGGGAGCGCGGCCGGCTCAGGCCGGACGCTTGCGTCCGCCGCCCATGCCGTCGCGGAAGACGGCCTCCGCCTCCTGCCTCCAGAGCCGCGAGCGCCACGCCAGCCACGACGCCATCAGCACGGTCGGCGGCAACGCCCCCCATGCGACGGCCCATGACGTGTCGAATCGCCCCGAGAAGTAACCCGAGCCCGCCCACACGCCGGCGACGCCGAAGAAGGCGGCACCGGGCCAAATCAGGGCCTTGCCCGCCGCACGTCCCACGGCCGCGTTGATCGCCTTGCCTTCGAGCACGCACAACGTCGTGGCCCACCGCATCCCCGCCCATACGAAGGGCGTCAGCACGGCGCACGCGAGGTGCGTCCACCACCCCAGCGCCACGTGGCTCCACTGAAGATCCATGGTGGGCACCCACAACAGGACCAGCACGTCCAGCGCCGTCACGCACGCGAGCGGCCCCATCAACATTCGGCGCAGGACCCGCCCTTGCCCGCCCAGGATGTCGGCGGCGCTGAGGCCGGACGTCAGGAGCAGCTCCGACGCGCCGGAGGTGCGTTGCTCGTGCAAGGTGATGCCCGCCTCGCCCGCCACCCACAGCGCGAACAACCCGTGGAACAGCAACGACAGGATCCCCGTCGCGGTCGCCGCGACATCCTGCCAGCCGAGCTGCCCGACGTTGGCGAGCCACAGCCCGAAGGCGACCGCCGTGAGGATCCACGGCAGGACGGGCTTCCAGCGCTCGCGCAGCGAAAGCCATTCCCAGGCGCCCACGGCCAGCCAGCGTTCCTGCCAACGGCGGCGCGCGGCCGGGCCCCCGAAGCGAACCCGATTCAGCCATTCGATCCACCGCGTGCGCCAGGTGCGTCGGCCTCCCTCCTGCCATGCGGTACGGACCCAGCGCGCCGTCCATGCCAGCACGCGCCACGCGATCCATGCCTGGACCAACACGGCCGTCGCGGTGAGCGGCCATCCCAACGTCCCTCCGAACGCCTGGACGAACGGGATGGCCGGGCACGGCAACAGCACCCACATCGCGACGTCCTCGGGCACGCGTTGCTCGAGGTTCACCAGCAACAGGAACAACGCGAGCGGCACCAGCAGCATCGCCAGCAGCCACGCCACGGCGAGGCCCGTCGCCTGGCGCGGGTCCTGGGACACCAACGACGCCAGCAAGCCCGCCGCCAACGACATCAGCAACGCCCCCATCAACCCCGCCACCAGCCAGCCCACCTGCGCCACCGACACGCCGCCCATCAGGAGCGGCACCACCAACACCGGCACCGCCGCCGCCAACTGGAGCAGCAGGTCCACGCCCGCCCCCGCCAGCTTCCCCAGCACCACGTCCCAGCCCTTCATGTCCGTCAGGAACAGCAACCCCAGCGTCCCCTCCCGACGTTCCTTCCCCAGGCTGTCGGCCGTCTTCTGGCAACCCACGAACAACGCCCACAAGGCCGTCAGGCCCCCCACCGCAATGAAGGCCGCCCGGCCATCCGCCGACCAACGCGCCCCCGTCATGCCCCCGCCGCCGATCCACGTCACCCCCATCAGCGCCGCCACCGCCACCGCCCCCGACACCCACCGCAACGTCCACGTCCTCGGACGCCGCGACGACTCCAGCAACTCCCGTCCCAACATGGCGCGCCACGGGCCCATCACGTTCCCTTCTGCCGACGTTCGCCGGGGCGCAGGATCGCCCATTCACGAAACGTCTCGTGCAGGCGACGCCGGCCCCATTCGGCCCACAGGACCGAGTTCAACGTCCCGCCCACCAGCGCGAAGAGGATGTTCCCCACCTCGCCGAGGGCCTGGAAGAGGGCGTTCCCAACCGTGGCGACCAACAACAGGTACAGCAGGAAGCAAAGCCATGGGATGCCCAGGACGAGCCCCAGCAACGGCGCGGTGGTCCGCTGGCCCGTCGTGCTCGCGCCCAGCCACATGCCCATCCACGCGAACGCCCATGCGTCCGCCACCAGGAACGTCATCCGCGCCACCCAAAACCAAATCCACTCGTCCGCGCTGTTGCCTTGTCCCTTCGCCACGCCCAACGCCAACTGCAACACGTCGGCGGCCAGCACCGCGCCCAAGGGAACCCGCCACCGGTGCCACAGGGCGGCGAGGCGGCCCGAGACGATTTCCCGGGCCGACAACGGCGTGGTGAGGAGCAGTTCCATGGCTCCGCTCCGACGGTCCTCGTGGAACTGGCTGGGAGCCTCGGCCGCCATCCACAGCTTGAGGAGGAAGTGCAGGACCAGGGACGTGCCCACCCAAAAGGCCTCGAAGTCCGTGCTGGGCAGGCGGCCGTTGAGATAGATCACCAGGCCGTTCACCAACGCCGCCAGTGCCAGCAATCCCCAGACCCATGCCGTCCGCCACCGATGCCTTCCCAGCAGCCAGCACATCGGCCCCAGCTCCAGCAACCGGCGACGCCGCGCCGCATCGGCGTCCGACCGGCAGCCGCGCGGGGCCTTCGTCCGGGCCCACCACCGCGCGCCGCCGCCGCCCCGCGTTCCCTCGTCCTTCGCCAGGCGCGACATCCTCCAGGACGCCCACGCGAGGCTCGCCGCCGTGAGGCACCACGAGACGCCCATGCCGCGCGTGTAGTACACGGCCGCCCTGGAATAGCTGGAATCAAACGCATGGAAGTAGGCCGGCACCAGGCTGACCCATGCGCTTGTCGCCTCGTACCACCCGTCGAGGACGTTGTTCGGCACGTCGAACAGCCAAGCGCCCAAGAGATAGGCGAGGCCTCCAACGGCCGGCACCAAGCCGCACGCCATCACGATCAACCCCAGCGCCCACGCGCCCGCGCGCTTCGCGTTCACCGACATCGTCGAGGCCAGCAACCCGAGCGACAACGAGCACGCCATCGTGGACAGCAACCACGCCACCATGCGCAGGTACTCCGCCGCCGAGACCCCGCCCATGAGCATCGACACCGCCAGCACCGGCAACATCGACACCAGGTAGAAGAAAGCGCCCAGCGACGACGCCGCGAGCTTGCCCAGCGAAACCTCCCAGCCCCGCAGGTCCGTCAGGAACAACAACCCCAGCGTCCCCTCGCGACGCTCGCTCGACACGACGTCCGCCGTGAGCAACGGGCCCGAGAGCAGCGCCACGCAGCCCGCGAGGAAGCTCGTCATGGCGAACAACTCGCCCCCCAGCGACCCAAGCCCGAGGGAGCGGCGCAGCAAGACCCACCACGCCATCGCCAGCACCGACGCCACCCCTGCCGCCGTTCGTCCCCAGTACGTCCAGCGGCGACGCGACGCCACCCGCATCTCCCGCTCAACGACCGGCAGCAGTGTCACCAGCCACGACCCTGCCGGGGCATCGGGCGGGGCGTAAAGGATGGAAGCCGATCGTGGCCCCGGACGGGTGCCACCCCATGTGACGGTCTTCGCGGGGACGTCTTGGAACGTTCAACGCCGGGAGCGCCCAACGCCGGGAGCGCGGCCGTCCCCGGCCGCCCCTCCATCTCCCGTTCGGCACCGGTTCGCTCCCTGCCGCCTCTTCGCCTGGCATCGGCAACTTCGGAAGGCCGGGGCGCGCACGGCCCGTTGGCCCGTTGTTGGACATCCGTTGGGCGACACGGTGCGGGGAAGGGGATTGGGGCGCGTAAACCGTTGGGGGGAGAAGTGGAGCCAGTGGTCGGGATTGAACCGACGACCTACGGTTTACGAAACCGTTGCTCTACCACTGAGCTACACTGGCTTGTGCCGGGTTGTCCGCGATCGAACACGCCGGAAGGGAAGTTCTATCCGCCCCAATGCCCGCGTCGCAAGGCGGTTTTTTGGGCCGGCGAACTTCGCGATGCATCGGGTGTTTGGAGACGACGGCTCGAATGAGATGGGAGTCTGCGCATGGAGTCCCGGCTTCAGCCGGCAGAACGTTCGCCACGCAGAGCAGGCGCGAAGACCCACTGCTTCCGGCGTGGGTGGATGTCGCACGACCGGAAGGCGGGACTCGCTGCCTCGCTTCCCGTGCCCCACGACAGCGTCATCCGAGGTCCTGCGCCGGTTGCCATCCTTCGAGCCCCGAGAAGGTCACGTTCAAGCCGCCCACGTCTCGATCCAAGGGGGCCGTCACGTTCGGGGACACGACCCAGTTTCGCCCCTGCGGATGAAGCGCCCGGAAGACCCGCAGGTGCCCTGGATCCCATGCGTCCGCGTTCCATTTGCACTCGATGGCATCCACCGCGTCGCGTCCCCGGGGCACGACGAAGTCCACCTCATGCCGGTCCTTGTCGCGCCAATAGTTAACCTTGTGGCCCGCGGGATCCGACGCCAGCCGCTCATGCACCACGTGCTCCCACAGGATGCCACAGTCCGCCGGCCGCAGGTCCGTCCAGCCCCGCGCGTGGGCCACGAAGCCCGTGTCGAAGCCATAGACCTTGGGTTGCCGAACCAGCTCGCGCGTGCCGCCACCGCAATAAGGCCGCACCAACGTCGCCACGTGCGTGAGCTCGAGGACGTTGAGATAGTTTTGGATCGTTGGACGGCTGAGGCCGCACAGGTTGGACAGCGTGCTCACCTCCAGTTGGCCGCCGCTCAGCCGCAGCACCGCCTCCACCAACCGCAGGAAGCCCGATCGCTTCTCAACCCGAAACAGCTCTTGGACGTCGCGGGCGTAATAGGAGTCCAGCCACTCCGAGTAGAACCCCGGGTCCGGCTCCGTCGCCATCAACGCCGGGGGCAATCCCCCGCGATGCAGCCGAACCCGCAGGTCCCGGACCCCAAACGCCGCCAGTTCATCCACCCGCACCGGGGTCAGGTGGATGGCCCGCTTCCGTCCCGTCAGGCTGTCCCGGAACTTTTCCGTCGCCGCCAACGTCGAAGATCCCGTGGCCAGAATCCGAATGCCCGGGAAGGCGTCGGCTCCAATCTTGAGCAGGCGGCTCGGATCCGGCAGTTGATGCACCTCGTCCAAGACCAGCGTGCCCTCGCCCAACGAGCGGAAGAAGGACTCGGGATCCTCGACCCGCCTCTGAACCGAGGGCAGGTCGCAGTTGAGGTGCTCCGCCCCTTGGAACTGGCGGGCCAACGTCGTCTTGCCGACGCGGCGAACGCCCGACAACCACACGATGGGTGCCTTGCGCCACGACGCCTCGATCCACGCCGCCCAAAAAGGACGCTCGATCATGAAGCCTGACTTATCATTTGGTCGGACTAAATGCAAAATCAGGTTTCACCTGTTGGGACGGGTCTTCTGACCTTGCGCACGGGCAGTCGGCATTCGTGCCGCCCCGTGGGCGCACGCGACCGCCCGCCCGTGGCGCTCTTCGGTGCAAGGCACGGCCTCCCCGGTTCGCCTCCATCGGCAGCGGCGTGCCTTGGATTCCCGATGGCTTCAACCCCGTTGGCCCCCACCGAAACCGTCGGGTGGTTGAGGACCAGTCCGCCTCAAGGTCCAGGTATTGCCCAAGAGTTCTCGCCCATCCGCGAAACACCGGCGAAACACCGGAACCATCCCAACGCACCCGTTTGTGCCGCCTGGCGTCCCCGCTCCCCGCTCCCCGCCGTCTCCGCCCGCTTCATCGAATGACGGGCCGGCGAAAGCCGAGCACGGCCTCGATGCGGCGGACGCGCCATTGGCCCTCGACGCGGGCGAGGCGGAACTCGAACTCCTGGGCGTTGAACTCGCCCTTGCCACCGCCCGCCCTCGCGCTGGCGGTGAGGACGGCCCGGGCCGCGTCGTCGGACTCAAGGGTCACCTGGACGTCGTGGACCTCGACGCGGACGGCGCGGATGGCCGGGAGGCTGGCGAGCAGCATCCCCTTGATGACGTCGCGCCCGGTGACGGCCGACTCGATGGGGACGACCTGGTCCACGTGGAGCTCGGCGTCGGGGGTGAAGGCGGAGGCCAGGGACTCAACCTTGGCAAGCCGGGCGATGTTGCCCTCGCTGCCGGTGAATGACGCGTCCCGGGCCATGCCCTGGATCACGCGGCGGACGCGGTCCTCCTCGGTGGTGCGGCCCCAGACGAGCCAGCCGCCGATCAGCGCGAGGCCCAGCAGCCATGGAAGGAGACGTTTCATGGCGACGGCTCACCAAAGGATCTTGCCGACGATGCGCTCGCGCTGGAACGCGCCGTGCGTGTGGTCGCGCGGGGCCATGCCGCGGTTGTCGCCCACCAGGAAGTACTCGTCGGGCCCCAGCTCCAGCTCGGCCTCGTTCCACGGGGCGCGTTCCTTGACGTAGGGCTCCGCGAGCGGGCGGCCGTCCACGAGCAACTGCCCGCGCTCGAAGGCCACGCGCTCGCCGGGCAGGCCCACGACGCGCTTGAGGTAGAGGATGCTCTCGCCCGTGGTGCGCACGGCCACCACGTCGCCGCGCCGGGGCTCGGAGCGGCGATAAGCCCAGCGATTGATGAGGTTGACCGAGTTGGAGCGATAGGTGGGCTCCATGCTGATGCCGGACACGCGGATGAAGCGCAGGACGTTGCCAAACACCAGCCACGTCACGCCCACGAGCACGACGATGCGCACCAACGTGACCTTGGGGTTGCTCCCAATCGTCAGGACCTGCCACCAGGGCGGGCGTCGTTCTTCCGGGGCGTTCATTCCGTCCACAAGCGGGGCAAGGCTATGCCCGTCCCCCGGCCGGGCAACGGGCAATTCCATCGGGTCCGTGCGGCACAAGCACGAAGCCGGTGTCGCGGTCCCCGAGGACCTGCGTCCGGGACCCACGGTGGCGCCAATGCCACCAGGCCACCAACGAACACAGGAAGGCGTCGAGGCGATCCTCGGCGGGCTTGGTCCACGGATGGGCGAGCATGGCTGCCACGTCGGGGTGCACGGCCAGCGACGGCACCTCGCGTTCGAGCCAAGCCTGGAGGAGGCGTTGGTAGCGCGTGAACTCGCGTCGGCGGAGCGCCACGGGCGGCCGCTTGTACTTCAAGACTTGGTCCAACTCGAACCACCGGACCATGGCGGGGTGGGGGAACACCTCCGCCGCCTGGAGCCGCGCGGCGAGGTCCCAGCCCAGGTCGTAGCCCATGGATTGCAGCACGCCCGCCACGCGCAGGGGCCGGCGGCATAGGCGGCCGTTCGACGGGTGACAGCCGGCATGTTGCCGCCCAAACCAACGATGCGTTTCGCGGTCCACGGGACGCGACCCGGTCTCGTTGGGGCACACCAAAGGGGCGTCCACCGCCGCAAATACCGCC
>JBJSZF010000507.1:0-4729 GCA_046090125.1 Verrucomicrobiota bacterium | reverse complement strand
ACCGCCTTGGTTCGACAGCCCCTGACGATTGCGTTTTGGCGGAAGGGAGTCGGAGCCGATACGGCTATTGCTGTGGAAACGGGTTCCACAGTGCTTTGGGCGGTTGGGGGGCGGGCAAACTTTGTTCTTGGTGGCGACATGAATGTTGGCTTGAGCGGGGAGAGGAATTCGTTTGGTTTCGGAACGGTGCTGGATGCGTCCGCTTGGGTACAGACCGTCTATGTGTTGGACGGATCCTTTTCCAAGATTTACGCCAACGGCATAGCCCTATTTGGCGGATTGTTCCCTGCGTTAGGCGTGCCTCCGGCCGACGCAAGGTTGTTTGTGGGCGCCGATCCCTACGCCGGTTTCGAGTATTGGAATGGCCAATTCGACGACCTCCGCCTCTACAACCGCGCCCTGTCCGACTCCGAGGTTGCCGCCCTCTATGCCAGCGAGCTTCCGCCGCCGGCGGCGATTGTGGTTCCGCCGGCCTCGGTGACGGGTTTGGTGGGCGGGACGGCGACGTTGTCGGTGGGGGCGACGAATGCCTTGGGATACCAATGGTACAAGGATGGCGTCGCCCTGGATGGGGGCACGAGCACGACCTTGGTGTTGCCCAACCTTCGGTTGTCGGATGGCGGGAGCTATTGGCTCGTCGCCACCACTGTCATGAGCCGGGCCACCAGCGCCCCGGCCGTCGTTGTGGTCCACCTGCCGCCCGCCATCGTGTCCCAGCCTTTGGACACGATCGTGGATGCCGGCGGGAGCGTGACGTTGGCCGCGTCGGTGGCGTCGTTTCCGGCGTCGGTTTTGCAATGGTTCCGGGAGGGCGTCCCGATGCCGGGCGCGACCAACGCCACGTTGGTCTTGGGTGCGGTCCAGGCGGCGGGGATGGGTTCGTATCAGTTGGTGGCGTCCAATGTCGTGGGGACGATTTCAAGCCGGGTGGCGCGCGTGAGCGTGACGGGGGCTGACCCGGCGATTTGGGGAGGCTTGATCGCCTATCTGCCCTTCAACGGCGGCGTCGCGGACGAGGGGGTCTGGAGCCATCCGGTGGTTCAACAGGGCGCGTCGTTGGCCACGGATCGGCGCGGGAAGGCGAATGCCGCCCTCGCTTTGAATGGGGCGGGCGACTTCGTGGAGATCCCGGATCATCCGGCCTTCGCGACCACAAACTTCACCGTCGCCTTGTGGTTCAACCCCGTGCGCCGCGCGGGCGCGTCGGGCGGGGTCGATGCGGAGGCGTTGTTCTCCAAGGGGCCGGGCTCCATGGACCTGCAACTGGGCACGCCGCCGTCGGGCACGGGGGGCATTCGGTTCCGTCCTCGCGGCGAGGCGGCATGGGACACGACGGGGCCGGCGTTTGGGACCAATCGTTGGCAGCACGTGGTGGCGGTGTATGACGCGTCGGGCGGCGCGGTGCAGGTGTACGTGGATGGCGTGGCGCGGCCCATGGCGAGCACGGGCGTCGTGGTGCCGAGCCTGACGACCACGACGAACGGCCTGAGGCTCGGCCTGCGGCACGATGGCTCGGGCGGGTTCCTGGGGCGGTTGGACGATGTTCGGGTGTATGCGCGGGCGTTGGGCGCGTCGGACGTGCGGGCCTTATTGGCGAGCGAGGCGGCGGCCCCGGTGATCGTGGATCCACCCCTGGACGTGCGACGCGTGGAGGGGAGCCGGGTGACGGTGTCGGCGGGCCTCGTGGGCGAGAGGCCGATGGCCTTCGCGTGGAGCCAGGCGGGCGCGACCCGGGTCGCGACGGGCGAGTCGCTGGAGTTCGCGTCGTTGGGCCGTCAGGACGCGGGCGTGTACAAGCTGGTGGTGACGAACGTCCACGGGACGGCCACGAGCCGGGCGTTCACGGTGGACGTCTTGTATGGGCCGGAGCTGGTGTTCGAGCCGACGGACACGTCGGTGAACGCGGGCGCGACGGTGCGGCTGGGCGCCGGGGTGGATGGGAACCCGGCGCCGACGTTGCAATGGACGCGCGATGGTCGGGCGTTGCCCGGTGCGACGAACAGCACGTTGACCCTCGCGGGCATCCAAATGGGGGACGCGGGCGAGTATCGGTTGGTGGCGTCGAACGAGGTGGGGACGGTGACGGGGCGCGAGGTGCGGGTGTCGGTATTCTACGCGCCGCTGATCACGCGTCAGCCGAGGGCGTTGACGGTGGATCATGGGAAGGGATTTGAGGTGTCGGTGGAGGCGTCGGGCGTTCCGTTGCCCACGTTCCAATGGACGCGCGGGGGCGTGGCGTTGCCCGGGGCAACGAACGCGACGGTGCGGGTGGCGTCGGCGACGGTCGGGGACGAGGGCGAGTATCGTGTGGAGGTGCGGAACGAGCTGGGGACGATCCAGAGCGATCCGGCTTTGGTGACGGTGCGGCGCGTCGCTCCGGTGATCGGGGGCTTGCCCGCGAGCCTGGAGGTGGGCGAGGGCGACGACATGGCGTTGGCGGCGGCGGTGGAGGCGATTCCGTCGGCGACGTTGCAATGGTTGCACGAGGGGGAGCCGTTGCCGGGGGAGACGAACGCGACGTTGAAGATCGCGCGGGTGCGCGGCGTGGAGGCGGGTCGCTATGCGTTGGCGGCGACGAACGTCGCGGGCGGCGCGGTGCGCGAGGTGGTCGTGGGGGTGAAGGCGTCGTGGCAAAGCCTTGGTCTGGCGTTGGACACGGGCTTGGACGTTGCGTGGCCATGGCCGACGGCGACGGGATGGCAGTACCAGACGACGACGAGCCACGACGGCGAGGACGCGGCGCGGTCGGCGAAGATCGGCGGGTATCAGTCGAGCGAGATGCGGCTGCCGTTGCGGGGGCCGGGGAGCCTGACGTTCTGGTGGCGGACGTCGTGCGAGGAGGGATGGGACTACGCCGAGGTCTTGTTGGACGGGCAGAGGAAGGGGCGAATGACCGGGGAACGGAACTGGGCGGCGATGCGGGTGGAGGTGCCAGAGGGGTTGCACACGGTGACGTGGCGGTATGCGAAGGACGGGAGCACGGACGAGGGCGAGGACGCGGCCTGGGTGGACGAGGTGACGTGGACGCCGGAGACGGCGGGAGCGCAGCCGGCCTGGGTGGAGGTGGTGCCGACGTTGGAGGGCGGGTACCAGGTGCGGTCGATGGGGGGCGGCGCGGGGCGGGCGATGATCCAGTCGTCGGCGGACCTGGAGACGTGGCGGGACTTGGTGGTGGGGACGGGGACGGGCGGGGTGTTGAGGGCGCGGGTGGAGGGGACGGAGGGGGCTCGGTTCTTCCGGGCGAGGACGGGGAACGGGAATTGACGTGGGTTGGGGGGCGGGGGGATGGCGGCGCGCCCCGCCTGCGACCCATTCAGGGCGTTGGACTTGGATTCGCCTCCGAAAAAGCTTGGTCCAGCAAGGCCTCGATGTCCCGCCAAGCACAGACGGCGAAGGAGGTTCGAGTCTGGGAAGCATCGCCGCCATACACCACCGCGCCCCGGAGCGATGGCATGAGGCCGGCGAGCTTGGCGAGGGGCGGGAACCAGTCCCCGGCGACCGTTTGGCCGGACTTGCACTCCATGGCCAGCAGCCGACCAGGGCCCACCTCGAGAAGCAGGTCCACCTCGTGCCCATGCGCGTCTCGCCAATGGTAGAGGTCTGGCGTGCGACCGCGGTGGCGTTGGTACTTCAGGCATTCCGACGCCACCCAGGTTTCGAAGAGGGGTCCGCGGAGCGAGCCCAGTTCGACGTCTTCCTCGCGTCGGAGCCCGGCAAGCCATGCCGCGAGGCCCGGGTCCACGAAGTACAGCTTTGCGGCCTTCACCAGGCGCTTGCCGAGGTTGGAGTGCCACGGGGGCACCAGGTGGACAACATGGCTGGCCTCCAATGCCGAGAGCCATTCCTTGGCCGTGTTGTGCGTGACGCCGCAATCGGCGGCCAATGCCGACAGGTTGAGCACCTGCGCCGTGCGAGTTGCGCACATCCGAAGGAATCGCTGGAACGTCCCCAGGTCGCGCACCTGGACCAGTTGCCGAAGGTCCCGCTCCACGTAGGTCGTGGAGTAGTCCGCAAACCACGTTGCGGGTGGGATGCCCCGGTCGTGCACGGGGGGGTAGCCCCCTTTCCACAAGGCGCCGTGCAACGTCGGCGCATCATGCTGGCCCGAGACGAGCTCCCGCCATGAGAACGGGAGGAGGTGCAGGTGGCCCACCCGGCCGGCGAGCGACTGGGAGATGCCTTGCTGCAATCCGAACTGAAAGGAGCCGGTCAGGACGAAGCGGCCCATGCGCGGGTCTCCGTCGAGGCAGCCCTGGAGCGACGAGAACAGGTTGGGGGTGCGTTGCACTTCATCGAGGACGGCGCCGTCGGGGAAACGGGCCAGGAACCCGCGGGGATCCTCGATGGCGGAAGCGCGCGTGTCGGGGTCCTCGAGACTGACGTAGGGCTTGGTAGGAAAGGTGGCGCGGGCGAGGGTGGATTTCCCGGCTTGGCGGGGGCCGGTGAGCGCGACGGCTGGGTACCATCGGGCGAGATCAGCGAGGCGAGATTGCGCGGTTCGATGAACCATGTCTTTGAATTGCAGGGGGATGGCGGATTGGCAATTGAATTGCTAACCTTCCGGGACGGGCTGAAGGCCGGAGATCGCCGCGCCCCCAGCGCTGAGCCAGCCAAGACGGGCTTGGGAACACCCACCACATCGGGATGCACCTGCCCACGGGGTCGGCGCGGTCTTGGGCATTGAAGCCGGACGGCAGGCATGGCAATCCATGACGTCATGGATCTGGAT
>JBJSZF010000506.1:0-1994 GCA_046090125.1 Verrucomicrobiota bacterium | reverse complement strand
GCGCCGCGGTTGACGTCGGCGGCGCGGGAGGCGGGGGTGCGGCCGAGCATCGGGTGCGAGTTGGTGCTGGAGGATGACTCGGTGTTGCCGGTGTTGGTGGCGGATCGGACGGGGTACCGGAACTTGTGCGAGTTGCTGACGGGGGCGCACTTGAGGTCGGCGAAGGGGGAAGGGCGGGTGCGATGGGACGAGTTGCCCGCATACTCGGAGGGGTTGGTGGCGTTGACGGGGGACGAGGAGGGGCCGTTGTGCCGGGCGTTGGCGCGCGGGGAGGATCCGTTGCCGTTGCTGGACACGTTGCGGCGGGTTTTTGGGCCGAATGGGGTGCATGTGGAGGTTCAGAGGCATCGGCGCCGTGGGGAGGAGCGACGGGTGCGGGCGTTGGTGGACGCGGCGCGGGCAAGCGGGTTGCCCTTGGTTGCGACGAATGGGGTGTTACACGCACGTCCGGAGGAGCGGAAGGCGCTGGATGTGTTCACGTGCCTGCGGCACGGGACGCACTTGGATGCGGCCGGGGCGATGCTTTCGGAGAACGAGGGGAGGCATTTGGCCACGGCGACGTGGATGGGTTCGGTGTTTGGGGACATGCCGGAGGCGGTGACGAACACGGTGCGGTTGGCGGAACGGCTTCGATTTGATTTGGGGGACCTTGGGTATGAGTTTCCGAGGCCGTCGGTGCCGGAGGGGGAGACGCTGGAGTCGGAGTTGTGGAAGCGGACGGAGGCGGGGGCGCGTCGGCGTTATCCCGGGGGCGTGTCGGAAAAGGTGCGGGTGTTGCTGGAGAAGGAGCTGGCATTGATCGGGAAGCTGGGCTTTGCGGGCTACTTCCTGCTGGTGGAGGGAATTGCGCGGTATTGCCGGGAGAACGGGATCCTGGCCCAGGGTCGCGGGAGCGCGGCGAACTCTGCGGTTTGTTTTTGCCTGGGGATCACGGCGGTGGACCCGGTGCGTTTCAACGTCTTGTTCGAGCGATTTCTTAGCGAGGGGCGAAAGGGTTGGCCGGACATCGACATTGACTTGCCGTCGGGGGAGCGACGGGAGCAGGTGATCCAGGAGGTGTATCGGCGGCATGGGCGGCTGGGGGCGGCGATGACGGCAACGGTGATCACATACCGGGGGAAGTCGGCGGCGCGGGAGATTGGGAAGGCGTTGAACCTGCCGACGGATGTTTTGGATCGGTTTTCGGCGTTGTTCGCGAGCGGGGATTTCCCGCACACGCTGGACTTGATGGAGCAGATGGAGCGGGCGGGGTTGTCGAGGGAACACCCGCGGGCCGGGGCGTTTGCGGAAGTCTATGGGCAACTGCGTCGGTTGCCACGGCATCTGGGGCAGCACACGGGTGGGATGATTGTTTGCAACGGGAGGATGGACCGGATCGTGCCGTTGGAGAACGCGGCGATGGCGGGTCGGACGGTGTGCCAGTGGGACAAGGACGACTGCGAGGACCTTGGGATCATCAAGGTGGACCTGCTGGGGTTAGGGATGATGGCCGCCATGCAGGACTGCGTGGAGTTGTGCGGGCAACGCGGTCGGCCGGTGGATCTTGCGGCGTTGCCGGAGAACGACCCCGCGACGTTCGAGATGTTGTGTCGGGCGGACACGGTGGGCGTGTTCCAAGTGGAGAGCCGGGCGCAGATGGCGACGTTGCCGCGGATGAAGCCCCGTGAGTTCTACGATTTAGTGATCGAGGTAGCGATCATCCGGCCGGGTCCGATCCAAGGGGACTTGGCGCACCCGTACTTGCGTCGGAGGGAGGGCGCGGAGGCGGTGACGTATTATGATGAGCGGCTGAAGCCGGTGCTGGAGCGGACGCTGGGGGTGCCGTTGTTCCAGGAGCAGATGCTGGCGATGGCGATGGTGATGGCGGGGTTCGATGGCACGGAGGCGGAGGAGTTGAGGCGGGCGATTAGCTTTCATCGGTCGGACGAGAAGATGGTGCGGGTGACGGCGAAGTTGCGCGCGGCGATGGCGGCGCGCGGGGTGGACGGGGAGGC
>JBJSZF010000505.1:0-4732 GCA_046090125.1 Verrucomicrobiota bacterium | reverse complement strand
CACGCTCTACGTGGACAAGAACCTCAAGCATCACGGCTTGATCCAGGCCTTCTCCCGCCCCACTCGCGTGCTCAACAACACCAAGCCCTTCGGGAACATCCTCGACTTCCGCCAGCAGCAGGACGCAGTGGATGCCGCCATCGCCCTCTTCTCCGGCGACAAGACCGGCGAACAGGCACGGGAAATCTGGCTCGTGGACAAGGCCCCCGTCGTCATCCAGAAGCTGGAGGTCGCCGTGCAGAAGCTCGATGCCTTCATGAAGTCCCAGGGCCTCGACACCACCCCGTCCGCCGTCGCCAATCTCAAGGGAGATGCCGCCAAGGCCGTCTTCATCGAGCGCTTCAAGGAAGTGCAGCGCCTCAAGACCCAGCTCGATCAATACACCGACCTCACCGAGGAAAACAAGGGCAGTATCCAGCAGGTCCTGCCGGAGGAAATCCATCGCGGCTTCCGCGGTGCGTATCTGGAAACCGCCCAGAAGCTCAAGGAGCAGCGCGGCAAGGCCATCGGCCAGGCCGAGCCCGACGACGTGGATCAGATTGACTTCGAGTTCGTGCTCTTTGCCTCTGCCGTCATTGATTACGACTACATCATGGGGCTCATCGCCAAGTTCTCCGCCAAAGGCCCTGGCAAGTCGAAGATGACCCGCGAAGAACTGATCGGGCTCATCAGCTCCGATGCCAAGTTCATGAACGAGCGCGACGACATCGCCGAATACATCGGCACGCTCAAAGCCGGCGAAGGCCTGAGTGAAACCGCCATCCGCGACGGCTACAGCCGCTTCAAGGCGGAGAAGAACGCCAAGGAACTCGCCGCCATCGCCAGCAAGCACGGCCTCACACCGTTAGCCCTGGAAACCTTCGTGGACGGCATTCTCGACCGCATGATCTTCGATGGCGAGCACCTCAGCGACCTCATGGCCCCGCTCGACCTCGGCTGGAAAGCCCGCACCCAGGCCGAACTCGCCCTCCTGGACGACCTGCATCCCCTCCTCACCAAACGCGCCGGTGGCCGCGACATCTCAGGACTCAGCGCGTATGAGCAGTAAGACCAAAACCACCGCCACGAAGGAAGAGGCAACGCCCGCGCTAGTGCCGAAGTTGCGGTTTCCGGAGTTTCGCAATGCGGAGGGGTGGACAACCGAAACGCTCGGTTCGGTCGCGAAAATCAGCACGGAGAAAGTGGGAAAGAACACCTGCATTCCCATGAGCATTACGTCGGGCGTTGGTTTGGTCAGCCAGATGGAAAAGTTCGGGCGGATCATCGCCGGAAGCTCCTATGCCAATTACCTCCTGCTAAAGAAGAATGACTTCGCCTACAATAAGAGCGCCACCAAAGAGTATCCTGAAGGCTTCATCGCGTTGTATTCCGGCGACGAGCTTGCCGCTGTACCAAACAGCATTTTTACCTGTTTCCGCATCAAGGGTGATTCGCCAGTTCCCCAATATCTAAACTACCTGCTCCTCGGCAATCTGCATGGACGGTGGTTGCGTAACTTCATCGAGGTCGGTGCCCGCGCCCACGGTTCTCTAAGCATAGACGAAGACGATTTACTCGCTTTGCCCGTGCCGCTCCCGAGTGGCAAGACTTCACTTCACGAACAACAAAAAATCGCCGAGTGCCTGAGTTCGGTGGACGAGCTGATCGCTGCGCAAGCGCGGAAACTGGACGCGCTCAAGACCCATAAAAAAGGGCTGATGCAGCAGCTTTTCCCCCGCGAAGGCGAAACCCAACCCCGCCTCCGCTTCCCCGAATTCCAGAACGCCGGCGAGTGGAGCCAGAAGCCACTCGGTGGCTTATGCCGCATCCGAACCGGAAAGAAGGATGCCAACGAAGGTGCAGCAGATGGAGCTTATCCGTTCTTCACTTGCGCCGAAAGGCATATCTACAGCCACAGCTATTCATTCGACGCCGAGGCTATCCTGATTGCCGGGAACGCTAACGTGGGGCAGACGAACTACTACAACGGCAAGTTCGAGGCATATCAGAGAACCTACGTTTTGACCGAGTTTAGCGACATCTTTGTCCCGTATCTGTATTCGGTATTGAACGCCAATTTGCGGCCCGATTTGCTGGCGCAGGTTCAGACGAGCGCAATGAGCTACATCCGGCTTCCGATGCTGGAAGAATACCGGATCAACGCTCCTACCTCGCAGGCCGAACAACAACGCATCGCCACGTGCCTGAGCAGCCTCGACGCCTTGATCACCGCCGAAGCCCAAAAGCACGAAGCCCTCAAGACCCACAAGAAGGGCCTGATGCAGCAGCTTTTCCCATCCCCGGAGGAGGTGGAGGGATGAGCAAGAAGATCATCATCATCGCCGGCCCGAATGGGGCGGGGAAGACGACCTTCGCCCGTTCGTTCCTTCCGCAGGAGGCGCAGTGCCCGCGCTTCATCAATGCCGACCTGATCGCAGCAGGGCTTTCGCCCTTCGCGCCCGAGGCCGCCGCCCTCAAGGCCGGGCGACTCATGCTGGAGGAGATCGCCGATTGCGCCCGAAATGGGGAGAGTTTCGCGTTTGAGACCACCCTCGCGGGACTCGGCTATCTGGGGCACATCCAGCGGTGGCGGGCACAGGGCTACCATGTCAGCTTGTTCTTCCTCAGCCTGCCCAACGCCGATTCAGCCGTTGCTCGCGTGGCGGAGCGGGTCAGGCAGGGTGGTCACCACGTCCCGGAAGATGTGATTCGCCGCCGTTTCGCCGCCGGACTGCGGAACCTGGAACGGGTTTACAAGCCCGCCGTGGATGCCTGGGCCAAATACGATAGCGTGGGCGAAAGCCCGATCCTGCTGGAATGGGGAGAGAACCAATGACGATGAAAAGCATTCAAGAAGCCAAAGATCCCGATCTGCGAGCCTCCGCCGCCGCCATGATCCGCGCCGCCGAGGAGGCCCGGAAGACCGCCATCCAGACCGGTACGAATCTGATCGTCGTGAAAGATGGTAAGCTCACCCGCATCCCCGCGCAGGTGCTGCGGGAAGCGTCTCCACCTGCTGCCTCCCCCTCCCAGCCATGACCGACTCCAACCAAAAGAAGCTGGGCTCCACCCTCTGGAACATCGCCGACCAACTGCGCGGGGCGATGGATGCGGACGACTTCCGGGACTACATGCTGTCCTTCCTCTTCCTGCGCTACCTCTCCGACAACTACGAGACGGCGGCGAAGAAGGAATTGGGGAAGGATTATCCGATATTTCCTGACAATGTGCTGCGCGAGGGCGGTGCCGCCACGCCGATCCAGGCTTGGTATGACAAGAATCGGCAGGACGTGGCCGAATTCGAGAAGCAGATGCGCCGCAAGGTGCATTACGTCGTCCAACCGCCGCATCTCTGGAACAGCATCGCCCACCTGGCCCGCACCCAGAACCCCGAGCTGCTGAACACGCTCCAGGCGGGCTTCAAATACATCCAGGACGAGTCCTTCGAGAGCACCTTTGACGGCCTCTTCTCGGAGATCGATCTCGCCTCTCCCAAGCTCGGCAAGACCTACGCCGACCGGAACGCCAAGCTCTGCACCATCATCCAGAAGATTGCCGAGGGGTTGGCGGAGTTCTCCACCGACATCGACGCGCTGGGCGATGCCTACGAATACCTGATCGGCCAGTTTGCCGCCGGGTCCGGCAAGAAGGCGGGCGAGTTCTACACCCCGCAGCAGATTTCCGACATCCTCTCCACCATCGTCACGCTGGACAGCCAGGAACCCAAAACCGGTCCGAAGAAGCGTCTCGAAAGCGTGCTGGATTTTGCCTGCGGCTCCGGCTCCCTGCTGCTCAACGTGCGGAAGCGCATGGGGCCGCAAGGCATCGGCAAGATCCATGGCCAGGAGAAGAACATCACCACCTACAACCTGGCCCGCATGAACATGCTGCTGCACGGGGTGAAGGACACGGAGTTCGAGATCTTCCACGGCGACACCCTGACCAACGAGTGGGACATGCTGCGCGAGCTGAACCCGGCCAAGAAGCCCAGCTTCGACGCCATCGTCGCCAATCCACCGTTCAGCTACCGCTGGGACCCCAGCGAGAGCATGGCCGACGACGTGCGCTTCAAGAGCCACGGTCTTGCGCCCAAGTCCGCCGCCGACTTCGCCTTCCTGCTCCACGGCTTCCACTTCCTCAAGGATGAAGGCGTGATGGCGATCATCCTGCCCCATGGCGTGCTCTTCCGTGGCGGAGCCGAGGAACGCATCCGCACCAAGCTGCTCCAGGACGGCCACATTGACACCGTCATCGGCCTGCCCGCGAACCTGTTCTACTCCACTGGCATTCCCGTCTGCATCCTGGTGCTCAAGAAGTGCAAGAAACCCGACGACGTCCTCTTCATCAACGCCGCCGAGCACTTCGTGAAAGGCAAACGCCAAAACCAACTCACGGACGAGCACATCGCCAAGATCATCGACACCTACAAGAACCGCACGGAGGAGGCCCGCTACTCGAAACGGGTCGAGATGGCCGAGATCGAGAAGAACGACTTCAACCTGAACATCTCCCGCTACATCAGCACGGCCGTGGGTGAGGAGGAGATCGACCTCGAAGGGACAAACCAGACCCTGGTGGAGATCGAGAAGGCGGTGCAGGAAGCGACGAAGAAGCACAATGCGTTTCTGAAGGAGCTGGGGCTGCCATTGCTGCCGTAGCCTGATGCAGAGAAGAAGGCATCGCGGTCGGGTGCCTGGTCGTTGTGAGGTTGCCTCGATTCACTGGACAGAGAATCCGAGACAAAAACAGCATC
>JBJSZF010000504.1:0-18517 GCA_046090125.1 Verrucomicrobiota bacterium | reverse complement strand
GTTTTCCTTGATGAACGTGGCGATCTCCTCCCTCTCCGTCGCGTACCAGGCCCACGAGTCGCCCGTCGGCCGGGAGGGCTTGGCGCCGTTGTTGGTCGTGTAGGCCAACGTCTCGTGGTGGACGTAGCCCAGTTGGTTGGTCGTGACGGGCCAGTAGTAGTTCGTGGTGGTGGACCCGTTCCATGGCACCGGGCTGACCCAGAAGATCAACGGGTGAACCCCGTTGGCGGCCAGCAACTCGCGCTTGAACCATTCCTTCTGCGCAGGCCCCAGCATCGTCTTGGCCGGGCCATCGAGGGATGACGCCCGCTCCCGCTGCGACCGCAGGTCCGTCACGATGAAGCGCACGCGCCCGACGCTGAACGCCTGGCAGATGGGCTGCGTCGGGCCATCGAAGGGCAACGGGTAATGCGGCGCGTACAGCTCGTACGACGCCCGCGCGGCCGTCCGCGACAACGACCGGTCGTCGCTCGTGTTGCCCCCGAAGTCGTGGTCGTCCCACACGTACACCAGCGGCACCTCGCGATAGAGCCGCCCCTGCACCTTGGACCCGAGCACCTTGTCGTAGGCCGACCAGAACTTTTCCACGCGGTTGGTCGAGATGTCCTCGTAGTGCAGGTCTCCGGGGCACAGGAAGAACAACGGCTGGTGCTCGCGGATCCGGTCGTAGGTCGCCAGCTTCGAGCCGGTGCGGCCGCACGACGCGAACGCGAACTGGAAGGACGCACGCCCCGCCGGAAAGGTTCGAAAACGCGCGCCCTCGCCCGACTCGTTGGTCCCCTTGATTTCCAGGGTCGCTCGATACGCGGTGTCGGGCCTCAGGCCCTCCAACCGGAACGTCACGACGCGGTGCAGGTTGGTGAGCGATGGAACGGGGCCCAGCCTTCGCGAGTCGAGCCCGTCCTCGGAGGCAAGCCGCAGGAAGACGTCGTAGCCGGGCTTGCGAACCTTGGCCTTGAGCACGGCAGAGGTGCTGGTGACGCCGCCCGTCCAAGGGCCAACCTCCACGCGCGACTCGGCGAGGAGGGCGGCGACGCCCGGGCCGCCGAGCATCGCCCAGGCAAGCCACGTTGCCCGGGCAAGTGCCCACGCGATGCCACGCATGGCCCTGCGCTCAGACATTGAACTTGAACAGCAGCACGTCGCCGTCCTCGACCACGTATTCCTTCCCTTCCATGCGGTACAGGCCCTTCTCGCGGGCGGCGGCCACGGAACCGCACTCAACAAGGTCCTTGTAGGCCACCGCCTCCGCCTTGATGAACCCCCGCTCGAAGTCCGAGTGGATCACCCCCGCCGCCTTCGGGGCGGTGTCGCCCTCGTGAATCGTCCAGGCCCGCACCTCCTTCTCGCCCGCCGTGAAGTACGTGCGCAGGCCCAGCAGATGATACGTGGCGCGGATCAGGCCGCCCACACCCGACTCCTGCACGCCCAGCTCCTTGAGGAACTCCCGCGCCTCCTCCTCCGACAAGTCTACGAGGTCGGACTCGATCTGCGCGCTGATCACGGCCGTGCCGCACGCGAGGTGGGTGCCCGCGTACTCGCGGACCTTCGACACGAACGGGTTCGCGTCGGCCCGGGCCAGCTCCGACTCCTTGACGTTGCAGGCGAAGATCGTGGGCTTGGACGTCAGGAGGAACAGCGGGTGCGCGAGCGCGCGCTCCTCGGGGGTCAGCTCCACCGTGATGGCCGGACGCCCCTGGTCCAGCGACGGCTCCAGCTTGGCCAGCGCCGCATCCTCGGCCGCCGCCGCCTTGTCCCCGCGCTTCACGTCCTTTTGCAGCTTCTCGCGGCGCTTCCGCACCGTGTCGAGGTCCGCCATGACCAGCTCCGTGTTGATGATCTCGATGTCCCGCACCGGGTCCACCGTGCCCGAGACGTGGTGGATGTCGGCGTCCTCGAAGCACCGGACGACCTGCACGATGGCGTCCACCTCGCGGATGTGACTGAGGAACTTGTTGCCGAGGCCCTCGCCGGCCGACGCGCCCTTCACGAGCCCGGCAATGTCCACGAACTCCACCGCCGCCGGGATGACCACCTGCGTCTTGGCGATCCGCGCCAACACGGCGAGGCGCTCGTCCGGCACCGTCACCACCCCCACGTTGGGGTCGATGGTGCAGAACGGGTAGTTGGCCGCCTGCGCCTTGCGCGTGCGGGTGACGGCGTTGAACAAGGTGGACTTCCCCACGTTGGGAAGCCCGACGATTCCTGCTTTCAGCATAGTGCGGGGCCGATCATGTCCGGACGGCCTCGGCGGCGCGAGCGCCCAGTTGGGGCGTCCCCCGTCCAACCCGTGCTTCCCGAACGCGTCGCCCACCACGGGGCGGGCCCTCGGGGATGCGACCGGGGACGGCCGCGCTCCCGGCGTTGGCCCAGCCACGACTTGATCGGGAACAACGACCCCTTCGGCATCCACGGCCGTCCGACATGGCTCGCGCCGGGCTGGCCCGCCCCGAAGGCGTGGGGATAGCATCAAGGGATGAAGCGGACGCGCGACGGCATGGGATGGATGTGGCTCCTGGCATGGGCCTGCCTGACAGGGCCGGTCGCCTGGGGCCAGTCACCAGCCCGAGGGGAGCCTCGGCGCGTCCCACGCCCGCGACCGCCGCCGAGCCCGCCTTCGAGATCCAACTTCCAGCCGGCTTCCAGCTCCTCGCGGACTCGCGACTCGTCCTCGTCGCAACCCCGCCCGGCCCCGGCGAGCCGCGCCAGCAACTGGGCGAGCTCGGCGCAAGCGCGCCCACGGTCCTCGGGACCGACATCACCCGCGTCCCGAAGGATGGCCGGGTCCGGATGGGCGCCGGGTCGGACGTATTCCCTTGGGATCGGCTGCGGGATTGGCCCCCGGGGCCGTGCTCCATCCAGGCAGTGCTGATGACGAACCGCGACCTGTGGATGCCCGGTGCGCCCGGCAACTGGGTGTCGGAGCCGAGGACGATCCACCTCGATGGCGAGCGGACGGGCATCACGCGCATCGACCTCACGCGTATGCTGCCGCCAGAGACGTTGCCGCCCGAGACGTCGCAGGTCCGTTTCCGCAAGCTGCGCTCGGAGGTGTTGTCCCGGTTTTGGAAGCGCGACATGCATTGCCGCGTGGGGGTGGTGTTGCCGAGGTCTTGGGAATCCGAGCCGTCGCGGCGCTATCCGGTGGTGGTGGACATTGGGGGTTTTGCGTCGCGTTACGACCGTGCCTTGGCCTGGGCGCGGGAGGGCTCGCGGCTGGCCAAGGAATGGAACGCCCCGGAGACGCCCCCGTTGATCTGGGTGACGTTGGATGGGGCGGGGCCGTTGGGGGACCCGTACCAGGTGGACTCGGAGAACCACGGCCCGTATGGGCGCGCGTTGGTCGAGGAGGTGTTGCCCGCGATCGAGCATGAGTTCCGCGGGCTCGGCCAGCCGTGGGCGCGCTTCATGACCGGCGGCTCCACCGGCGGCTGGGTATCGCTGGCGTTGCAGGTGCTCTACCCAGACTTCTTCGGCGGTTGTTGGTCCGGGTTTCCCGACCCCGTGGACTTCCGGGACTTCCAGTTGGTGAACCTCTACGCGGACGCGAACGCGTTTGTGGACGTGGAGGGCCGCGAGAGGGCCTCCGCGCGGGAGCTGGACGGCCGGACGCGATTCACGATCCGGCATGAGGTCCGGCACGAAAACGTGCTGGGGCTGGGCGGGGTCTTCACGCGCAGCGGCGGCCAATGGGGAGCTTGGAATGCCACGTTCGCGGGACGCGGCCCGGACGGTTGGCCGGTGCCGGGGTGGGATCCCAGGTCGGGGACGATGACGCCGGGCACGGGCACGAACTGGGCCCGCTGGGACCTCCGCCGCGTGATCGAGAGCAACTGGGAATCGCTGGCCCCGAAGCTCAAGGGAAAGATCCGGGTGTGGGTGGGCGAGTCCGACGAGTACTTCCAGAACCAAGCCGTGCATCGGCTGTCGGATGCGATGGCGAAGCTGGAGCCGCCGGCGGGGGCGCGATTCGAGTTTGGGCCGGGCAAGGGCCACGGATGGAACCCGCGTTCGCAGCCGGAGGTCTGGCGGGAAATGCAGGCGGCGGCGGATGCGGGCGCGCCACGCGAGGGCGGGCGGGAGGCCTACTTCAAGTCACGGTTCCTGCATGGGGCGGCGTGTGCGCATTGCAAGGGGGGACGTTGAACCTATGAACGGCAGTGGGTCCGTCGGTAGGCCGCGTGCCCTCACGCGGCGGCGGCGATGCCTCGGGCCCGGTGCGCCGGGTCAGGGGACCCGGCCTACCTTGACCTCACCCGCAGGGTGAGCCCCTGAGTTCCTTTACATGAGCCCATCCGACCCGATGGGAAGGGCGTTTCCTCGTTTTGGCACCCTCTTTGACTGCCGTTTCCAGACTGATGGGCTCGGCAGGGAGGCCTCTGTAGGGTCTTGTGGGTTTTAGCCGCATTCAATAACGATAATCCTTATTCTCGGTTCCATCGTAATCCAACGGGATGGCGCCGGGGTTTGTCACGCTCCAAATCCCAGTAGGCCATGTTCGGGAACCGTTGCACATGACCATCCAGAAAGAGGAATTGGGCACCGTCACCGTGGATCTTGGGGTGGGCATTGCCTTCACTGGCGACGGCGGCGAGGCCTCCGTTGTCGAAAAGCCAAACGAGCGACGAGGGATCGGGCACGCTAGCCAACGAGCGTTCGCGGCTTTCGCGACCGGAGCCGGTGGCACGTCGGTTGAGGGCATAATGAAAGAGCATTCGTCCATTGCTGGTGCGTGGATTGGAGGGGCAAATCCAAGCCTTTCGGGGCAAGGCGATGGAAGGATTGGTTCGCCACGGACCTTCCTGGTGATAGGGCGGGAGACCGATGAGGGGTGGCAGGTCGGCATACCATGCGTTTCGGGTAGAGATGCCATTGGGTGCCCCATCCATGGGAAGCAGGTCGTCCTGCTCGGATGCGAAGGCATGGGTGGCGACACCCCAAGCCTTGAGGTGAGAAAGGCACGGGATGCGGCGGGCCAAGGCCAGCCTGGGCGATGATGCGGCGACGGCAATCCCGACGAGCACGCCGACAAGGCTGATGGCAACAAGGCATTCAACCAGCGAAAGGGCTGAACGGGATGGACGGGGAGCGATGAGCATGAAGGGGACGTAATCCACGGGGTGGTCGGGGTTACGCATTGAAAACGGGGCTGTTCCACGTGGAACAACGGGAGGGCGAGGGCTCGGGCCATGGGTTGTCACGTGACCCGAGCTCGGGGTAGGATGGAAACCATGTCGTTTGAGTATCCGAAGCGGTACGACGTGATCGTGGTGGGAGCAGGCCATGCCGGGGTGGAGGCGGCATTGGCCAGTGCGCGCATGGGGTGCGCGACACTGTTGCTGTCCATCAATGTCGATACGATCGGGCAGATGTCCTGCAATCCAGCCATTGGAGGCTTGGCCAAGGGACATTTGGTGCGCGAGATCGATGCCATGGGTGGGGAAATGGGGAAGGCCACGGACATGACGGGGATCCAGTTCCGGATGTTGAACATGCGGAAGGGGCCGTCTGTAAGAGCACCCCGGGCTCAATGTGACAAGAAGGCGTATCAGTTTCGGATGAAGTGGGTGTGCGAGCGGCAGGAGGGGTTGGACATCCAGCAGGGCCAAGCCCAGGCCTTGTTGGTCGAAGATGGCAAGGTCTCGGGCATCGAGACGGTCCTGGGTGTTCGGTATCGGGGTGAAGCGGTGGTGGTCACGACGGGCACGTTTCTAAGGGGCCTGATGCACATTGGTTCGGCGCAGCAATCGGGAGGAAGGGCCGGGGAAGCGGCGGCGATGGGGCTGTCAGGCTCGTTGAAGGCGCTGGGCTTAACCCTGGGACGCTTGAAGACCGGGACGCCTCCCAGGCTGTTGAGGCGTACGATTGACTTGGGTGCGTGCGAGGAGCAGCCCGGGGACGAGCCGGTTCCGTGGTTCAGCTATTGGAAGGAGGACGTGTGGACGGATCCCCTGCCCCGGTTGGAAAGAGGACGGTCGCTTGGCGGATTGTTCCACGTGGAACAAGGGGGCGGGGAACGATTGGCACAGAATGAAGCGAGGAGCCCGTATCCGCCGGGTTCGATGCTGGATCGGGCAGGCGGGCAATTGCCCTGTTACTTGACGCGGACGACGGAGCGGACGCGGGAGCTGGTGATGAGCAACCTGCATCGGTCCCCCATGTACTCTGGCGTCATCGAGGGAGTGGGGCCCCGTTACTGTCCGAGCATCGAGGACAAGTTTGTGCGGTTTGGCGACAAGGAATCGCACCAGGTCTTCTTGGAACCCGAGGGGATTTCCACGGACGAGATGTATGTCAATGGGTTTTCAACCTCGTTGCCGTTTGAAGTTCAGGTCGAAATGGTGCGATCCATTCGAGGCTGCGAACGGGCCGAGATTCTGCGGCCGGCGTATGCGGTGGAGTATGATTTTGTGGATCCGACGCAACTGGACTCCAGCTTGGAGACGAAGGTGTGCTCGCATTTGTTCCTGGCAGGTCAGATCAATGGGACGTCTGGGTACGAGGAGGCGGGGGCGCAGGGCTTGATGGCGGGGATCAATGCGGCGAGGAAGGTGCGGGGTCTGGCACCGGTCGTGTTGAGAAGGGATCAGGCCTACATTGGGGTTTTGGTGGACGATTTGGTGACGAAGGGCACGCAGGAGCCGTACCGGATGTTCACGAGCCGGGCGGAGTACCGGTTGCTTCTGCGACAGGACAATGCGGACGTGCGGTTATCGGGACTGGCCCATGGGCTGGGATTGTTGCCAGCCCGTCTTCATCGGTTGGTGGACGAGCGGATGCGATTGGTCGAGGAGGAGAAGACGCGGCTGGAACGAGAGCGACACGAAGGCCAGACATTGGCTCAATGGTTGAGGCGACCGGAGATGTCTTATGACGGATTGCCCGGAGCGCGGCTGGAATTGGAAGAGTCCGTGCGAACGCAGGTGGAGGTGGACATCAAGTATGAGGGTTATGTGAGGCGACAACTCGAGGAGGTGGAGAGGAGTCGCGGGATGGAAGAGATGGTGATACCGGCAGGTTTTGATTACGGGGTGGTCTTGGGATTGCGAACGGAAGCGCGTCAGAAGTTGGGTCTCATGCAGCCGGGAACCTTAGGGCAAGCGTTGCGGATATCTGGGATTACGCCGACGGACGTGAGCCTGGTGATGATTGGGCTAAAGAGGCGCGGTAGTGAAACCTGATTGATATTAACGATAATAAAAATGAGAACCTCTTGGGATCGACCTTTGAGGCGTGGCGGAGTGTTCCCTGGAAACTTGGGTCCCAGGCATCGAGGTGGGGAAACACCCGGGGATGGGGTGGCTCCGTTGGAGGCCAGTCTATTGGGGAAGATGGGTGGTGTTTGAGGAGGCCTGCATTGTGAATAACACGGGGAAAACTAGCTTCGAAAAATGGAAGTTGGGGCTTGTCAACGATGGGCCGCATCGGGCACGGTGTCCAAGTTCCTAAAAAATTTTAACGGGCCCGAGTGGGCTCGTTGGCGGCCTTGGGCGGTGTAATCCGTGTGTCACCCCCAAGGCCGCTTTTCTTTGATTTTGCGGTGTTCAACCGCATGGGCCGCGCATAAAAGGGGCCGGAGTTCCATTGCTTGGAGGAAAGAGATATGAGCACGTCCCATGGCTTCCGTCGCCGCGAGGCATTCACGTTGATTGAGCTGCTGGTGGTGATCGCGATCATTGCGATTCTGGCGGGAATGCTGCTCCCAGCACTCTCGAAGGCAAAGACAAAGGCGCAGGGCATCACGTGCCTCAACAACCTCAAGCAACTCGGCGTGTGCTGGATCATGTATTCGGGGGACAACGACGACCGGCTGATCCCGAACTGGCTGGGCACGACCAACGCTTGGGTGGGCGGCAATGTCGCGGCAATGCCGGGGGCCACCAACCGCCTCGACGTCATGAACGGCAGGCTGTTCAAGTACAACAGCTCGGTGGCGATCTACTCCGACCCCGCGATGGTCATCCCACCGTCGGGCGTGCCCAAGAATGCGTTGAAGGGAGCGAAGCTGGTCCGGACGTATTCCATGTCGGGGCGGATGGGTGGATCGGATGGCCGGGACGGGGGCGTGGACACGAGCTGGGTGTTGGGCGCGAAGTATCCCCAATACAAGAAGTCGGCGGACATCGTGAACCCGTCGCCGTCGCAGTCGCTGGTCTTCATCGACGAAAGCAAGGAGACGATCGACGACGGTTATTTCGCGGTGAAGGCGCCGGGGGCCACCGTATGGCAGAACTCTCCGACCGTGCGGCATGGCAAGGCGGCGGCGTTCAGCTTCGCAGACGGCCATTCCGAGATCTTCCGTTGGGCGGTGTTGAACGTGGACCAAGGATTGGACGCCCCCTTCGTCCGCAACGGCATGGATTCGCGCGTCGATTTCCGTCGGTTGCAGGCGACGGTGGTGCCGACGGAGGACATCCGGTAGGCGGCTTCGCGTCCGGCTTTGGATGGCGGTGGGGCGGGAAAAGCCTTGGCCGCGCACCGCGTGTTAAAACAAGATTCCCCATCACGTCATGAGATTCGGCATCAATAGCTTCCTTTTCGTCTCCCCCTTCAAGACGGCGAGCACCAAATGGTTCGCCCAGTTCAAGCAATGGGGCTTCGACACCGTGGAGATCCCCGTGGAGGACCCGTCGCACATCGACCCTGCGAAGGTGAAGGCGGCGGCGGACAAGGCGGGGCTAGCGATTGGCTCGATTTGCGCGTGCATGGGGCCCGGCCGTGATCTCCGCGGCACGGCGGAGGAGCAGCAGACGGCCATGACGTACTGCAAGTCGTTGATCGACCAGGCGGTCGTGATGGGCTGCCCCTCGATCATCGGCCCGGTCTATTCCGTGGTGGGCAAGGCGGATGCCGTGGAGCCGGCCCAGCAGAAGGTAGAATGGAAGCTGGTGGTGAAGAACCTCAAGGAGCTGTGCGCTTATGCCGAGGCCAAGGGCGTGCAGATCTGCGTCGAGCCCCTGAACCGGTTCGAGACGGACTTCCTGAACACGTGCGACCAAGGGTTGAAGCTGATCAAGGACGTGGGCTCGAAGGCGCTGAAGCTGCACCTCGACACGTTCCACATGAACATCGAGGAGAAGAACCAGGCGGCAGCCATCAAGAAGGCGGGGCCGTTGCTGGCGCACTTCCATGCCTGTGGCACCGACCGCGGAACGCCGGGGTCCGACTCCCTCAACTGGAAGGAGATCGTGGCGGCGCTGAAGTCCGTGGGATACCAGGGCGACGTGGTCATCGAGTCCTTCACGACGGACGTGAAGGTGATTGCCCGCGCGGCGGCGATTTGGCGGCGCATTCAACCGACGCGGGACGAGATCGCCGTGGATGGCATTGCCAACCTGAAGAAGTTGTTCCGCAAGAAGTAAGCGATTTGGACAATTTCGGGCGCTGTGGAAGCAACGAATAGACAAGGCGGGCAAGCGAAAGACGAGGCATGAACATGAAGACACGCATGAGGAACATGGGCTTTGGGATTTTGGTGCTGGCGGGGTTGTTGGTGGCGGGTTGCCAGGTGACGACCCGCGCGGCGGCCAAGGAGCGCGAGGGTACGGTGAGCTTGTTCAACGGCAAGGACCTTGCCGGCTGGGCGGGTGCGCCGGGCCTTTGGACCGTCGAGGAGGGGGCGATCACGGGCACGACAACCGCGTTGAATCCGATCAAGAACAACACGTTCCTCATCTACACAAACGGCGCGGTGGACAACTTCGAGCTGCGGCTCAAGTACCGCGTGTTCAACGGCAACTCCGGCATCCAATACCGGAGCCAGGTCCTGGACGCGGAGAAGGCCATTGTGGGCGGCTATCAGGCTGACATTGAGGCGGGCAAGACCTACTCCGGTATTCTCTATGAGGAGCGTGGGCGCGGTATCCTTGCGCTTCGCGGCCAGCGCACGGTGATCAACGACGCCGGTGGCCAGACCAAGGTCAACGTGATCGGCGAGGTGGGAAAGGGCCCCGACTTGCAGGCGTTCATCCGGCAGGACGACTGGAACGACTACCTGATCGTCGCCAACGGCAACCACCTGATGCACCTGATCAATGGCAAGTTGATGGTGGACGTCGTGGACGAACAGGCGGCCAAGGCCGCGAAGTCAGGTGTTCTTGCCCTCCAAATCCATGTGGGTCCTCCGATGAAGGTCCAGTTCAAGGACCTGTTGCTCAAGAAGCTGCCTTGATCAGCCGAGGCCCTTTGGGCTGGGGATTCCATGTGAAGGCCTGACCCCATCGATCCATGATGGGGGGCGGGTTGGGATTGCGGGTCCAATAGATTCGTATCCCCGACACCAGGTGCCGGGGTACTTCCGTCGGCGGTTGGTTCGCTTGCGACAGGGTGCGGTCGAGGCCGTTCCCACGGCCTCCAGATCTAGCCTCGAGGCGGCAAGAGGAATTCCTTAAGGCCGCTTGTTCTGAAACGGTGCACCGGGTATCCGGCACTCCCGTCGCCGCGCAAGGTCATGGGGCCTACAGACTGCCCCACGGCCGTTTCTCGGTTGAATCCAGCGGTGCCACGTCCGGAAACTGCGTCTTCGTCCATGAAAGCCCTGCCTTCATTATCGGGCGTCCTTGCCGCACTTCTCGTCGTTGCCTGGGCGGCTCCCATCGCTCGGGCCGCAAGGCCCATGACCATCGATGACCTGCTCGCCATGCAGCGGGTCTCGGACCCGCAATGCTCGCCCGATGGCCGCTGGATTGCCTATGTCGTCGCGGTGGTGGACGCGCCCGGGAACCGGACCGACAGCGACCTTTGGGTCGTGGCGGCGGATGGCTCAAGCCCGCCACGCCAGCTCACGACGTCACCCAAGCACGACCGACACCCGCGGTGGTCGCCGGATGGCCGCTGGCTCCTCTTCGAGTCAAACCGAGGCGGGGACTTCCAGCTCTACACGATTCGGATGGAAGGAGGCGAGGCCCGGCGCGTCACCAACATCGGGACGGAGGCCACGCAAGGGGTTTGGTCGCCGGACGGAAGGCAGGTGGCCTTTGTATCGGCCGTGTTTCCCCAGTTCGCGGCGAAGCCCTTCGGCGAGTCGGACGCCGCCAACCGCGAGGAGCAGAGGCGTCGGGAAGATTCCAAGGTCAAGGCGCGTGTGATCGACCAGTTGATGTACCGGCACTGGGACTCATGGGTGGACGGCAAGCGCCAGCATGTCTTCGTGATGCCGGTTCGGGATGGGGTGGCAGAGGGGGATCCCCGGGACGTGACCCCGGGTGATCAAGACGCCGTGCCCACATCGTCCACGTTTTCCGCCGGGGACGAGTTCTCTTTCACTCCGGATGGGAAGCAGATGGTTCATACGGCGACGCCGTTGCCGACGCGGGAGGAGGCGTGGAGCACGAACCATGACTTGTGGGAGGTCGATCTTGCGTCGGGGAGGCGTACCCGACTCACGACCAACCCGGCGGCCGATGGGCTTGCGCGGCCATCGCCAGACGGGCGTTTCATCGCGTACCGGGCGCAGGCGCGGGCGGGGTTCGAGGCGGACCGTTGGCAACTGATGCTCTTGGATCGTGGGACGGGTAAGACGCGTTCCTTGACGGAGGGTTGGGATGCCTCGGTGGAGAGCTTGGCTTGGGTGCCAGACGGGAAAGGTTTGGTGATCGAGGCGGAAGACCGTGGGACGAAGCGGCTCTGGACGGTGGGATTGGACGGTGGCCCGCCCCAGGCACTGACGACGGGCGGATCGGCCGGCGAAGCCAGCGTCGGGCCCCGGCACGTGGCCTACACGTCCAGCGGGTTGTCGCGGCCGGCCGACGTCCACGTCGTGGCGTTGGGTGGCGGCGTGCCGCGGAACGTCACGAGGGCCAACGAGGCCCGGCTGCGCGCGTTGGACCTGACCGAGCCGGAGTCCGTTTGGTTCGAGGGCGCAGGCGGTGCCCAGGTGCACATGTGGGTCCTAAAGCCGCCGGGATTCGATGCGACGCGGAAGTGGCCCCTGGTGTATTGGGTCCATGGCGGTCCGCAGGGTGCGTTCATGGATTCATGGTCGTTTCGATGGAACGCGCAGGCGTGGGCTGCGCGTGGATGGGTGATCGCATTGCCCAACCCGCGCGGGAGCACGGGTTTTGGCCAACGGTTCACGGACGAGATCTCGCGCGACTGGGGCGGGAAGGTGTTCGAGGACCTCATGGCTGGGGTCGCATGGTTGGAACGCCAACCGTGGCTGGATTCCAAGCGGATGGCCTCGGCGGGCGCTTCCTATGGGGGCTATATGATGAACTGGTTCCAGGGTCATACGGACAAATTCCGGACGCTGGTGACCCATTGTGGCGTGTACGAGTTCGCGACGATGTACGGGACGACGGAGGAGCTGTGGTTTGACGAATGGGAGCATGGCATCCCATGGCAGGACCCGGACTTCGACAAATGGTCGCCGCATCGGCACGCGGCCAAGTTCCGGACACCCAACTTGGTCATCCACGGGGAGCTGGACTTTCGGGTGCCCATTCACCAAGGGCTTTCCTTGTTCACCACGCTGCAACGCCGGGGGGTGCCGTCGAGGCTCTTGTACTTTCCGGACGAAGGGCATTGGGTGTTGAAGCCGCAGAACAGCGCGTTGTGGCATCGGACGGTGTTTGACTGGTTGGACGGGTATCTGAAGTAGGGATGGGTCGGGCGCCGTAGGATGGGCTTGGGGAGGAGCTGGCTGACGCCCGCGCGGTTCCTCGACGTCCCGATTTGGACGGCCTTTCGGGAGGCAGAGGCCCTTCTGCATCGGCCTGCGAGCAAGGAGGCCCGGGATGGCTAGCGGTGGTTGGGTAAAACAGACGTGCGCCTCCCCTCAAACACCCATTGAACGTCGGCCTCCCCGGGACGACGCGGCAGTGCACTTGCTGGATGGCATCTGCAAGGAGACGAAGATGCCATGAAAGCCAGGATCCATAGATGCTCGCGGCCTTTGCAGGCCCTTTTTGGTTTCGCCATTGGGGTGTTTGCGCTGCATGGGCAGGAAGCCTTCCCGAATATTCGCCGACTCCAGTGGGTCGCGGGACGTCCCGTCATTGATTTTGCGCCGGTCGCATCGGCGCAGTCCTACGACGTGTACGCCGCGGCGGACATGGATCGGGAATTCGGGTTGTTGAGGGGAGAACTCAAGGGTTTCCAATGGGCGGCGGCAGACCCTTGGAACAACGAACGAGGCCTTTTCCAAGTCCGGGCGCAGTTGCTCTCCACGGAGGCGATCACGGCGGTCAACCTGCTCAATCGAGCCGCCTATGGCCCTACGCCGGATGAGCTGGAAGAGGTCCGGCGAACTGGGGTCACGGCTTGGATCAACCGGCAATTGTCGCCGGAAACCATCGCGGAGAATCTGGATGCACCGACTCCATTTTCGGCTGGATGGCGGAAGGTGGTGGCCACCGGGCCGGGTTCCTCCTCCTCGCTGTACATCTACCTCGACGGACCGGGTGACGTGTATCTGGACAATGTGCGGCTGGTGGCTGGTTCCACGGAGAACCCGTCTGGGGTGAACCTCATTCGCAACGGCGGCTTTGACTTGCCGCTCGGGTCGGAGTGGGGAATGGGCGCGAATTTGAACACCTCGGCCCGCAGCGCCGAGTTTGTCCAAGCGGGTGCGGCCTCCATGCACCTGGTGTTCACGCAGGGCGGATCCACACGGTCGTCCTCGTTTTACCAGGACCTGTCGGCAACCCTGTCAGCGAGCCAAATCTACACCCTTTCCTTCTGGTACTATACGGCGGACACGAATCGCTTGCTGACGGCGAGGTTGAGCGGGAACGGAATCCTGGCGGAGGCCCCGATGAATGGCCGTCTGGCTGAGCCGGCGACCCATGCCGCCGCGCTCCAGGATGGAGGGAGCCTTTCCCAGCTCCATGCATGGCACCTGATGCGTGCCATCCAATCCAAGCGCCAGCTCAACGAGGTCTTGCGCCAGTTCTGCGAGAATCACTTCGTCACCGAGTATTCCAAGTCCTTCTTGTTCTTCGAGGGCCGCGGCTATCCATCGGGGATGGCCGCCCAGCCGGCGGCCCAGCTTGAGTTTGAAGAGAATCAACGGTGGCAGGCCGCCCTCCTAAAACCAGGCGTCACGTTCCATGAACTGCTCCGGATCAGCGCGGAGAGCCCCGCAATGATCATTTACCTCGATACCGTGGAGTCGCGCGGGACCTTGTCCAAAGGGCGCTACCAAGTCGCCAACGAGAACTATGCACGCGAGCTGTGCGAGCTGTTTTGCATGGGTGCGGACAATGGCTATGACCAGGGTGACATCGTCCAGTTGTCCCGGGTGTGGACCGGGTGGACGACCGAGTTGCGCGCGCCCGTGGACTACGGGAACCCCTTTGCGGCCCGCAGCACCGTGTTCAAGGATCCAGCGGCCACGAACAAGACCGCCGTCACGAACCTCGTCGGGAAATGGACCCTGCGCTATGGCGCGGATCGGCACGATCCCAGGGCCAAGTATCTTTTTTACCAAAAGGATCCCATAGGCAACCCGCTGCCCGGGCGTTCGCGAAGTGTGCCATCTCGCTTTGGACCGCCGTGGGCGGGTCGTTCCTATGGCATCGCCTTCGGCACGAGCAACTACCAGACCAACACCATGCAGGAGGGCTACCAGGTCCTTGCTCACATGGCGAACCTGCCGTTCACCCAGGAGTTCATCGTCGTGAAGCTGTGTCGCCTCTTCATCCACGACGACTTCCGGGCCGGCTATGACTTCACCGACCGCGTGACGTCGCCCGAGGAGGACCTCGTCAAGGCGGCCATGTTGGCGTGGGAAAACCCGCCGGGCGGCGGCCCCAAGGGACAACTTCGGCCGGTGCTTCGCGTCCTTCTGAATTCGTCCCTGTTCCGGTCCACCCTGGCCAGCCAACACAAGGTCCGCACCCCCCTCGAGTTCGGTGTTGCTGCGATCCGGGCGTTCCGAACCCAGCGCGCCGCCGGCGGGTTGACGGCTGACTCGGATGGAGTCGGGCTCCCAGCGATGCTTACGCGCTCGGGCAGGATGCAGTTGTTCGACCGAGCGGAGCCGGACGGCTACCCGGAAGCGGGCGCCCCATGGATGAGCGCGGGGACCTTGGCCGAGCGGCTTCGCTATGTGCAGGCGCTTGCCTTGCGCGCGACGGGGGTGAATGCAAGGCCTGCCGGAGAGCTGGACAGCAAGTCCTACATCGACCCGGTCGCGTTGCTCCGCGAGAGGAAGCCAGCCGGCCTAACGAATGCGACCGTTGCGGCCGACTACTTCCTCGACTTGCTGTTCCCCGCCGAGGGCGCCGCAAACCTGTATTCCTACCGCGAGCTGGCCATCCGGTTCCTCAACACGTCAGACGACGGCATCACGCCCAGCACCTACTCCTCGCTGTCCCTGGGCACCGTTGCCCATGAAGACCGCGTCCGGGGCATGGTCGCCTTCCTGATGACCACTCCACGTTTCCAAGAGCAATGAGCCCGTTGTGACCCTCGCTTCGAACCCGTCCCCTGCCTCGCACAACCTTCACGCCATGAACGCTCCCAGCATCCTCACGCGCCGTTCCTTCCTTGCCCGCACGTCCGCCTTGGGCCTGGGCACCGCCGTTGCCACCATCACGGACATTCCCTTCGTCATGAAGCGAGCCCTTGCCGAGGGCACCATCGGCAGGCCCGGGTCGAATGGCCGGGTCAAGAAGCTGCTCTTCATCTTCCTGCGAGGAGCCAACGATGGCATCAATGCGCTCATTCCCTACGGGGATCCCGCTTATAACACCACTCATCGTCCCACCCTTTACATCCCACCCGACCCAGCGGCTTCTTGGTCTGCGAAGAGCCTCGCCCACTTCCCCAAGGCTGGGGCTACCGTCGGTACGTATTCGAGGCCCGATGGCACCGCGTTGGGCGGGCTCGCCGTGGGCAATGGCTTTGCTGGCCTGCATCCGTCCCTGAAGTTTCTCGCGCCCGTGTACAATGCCGGTCACCTCGCCCTCCTCCACCGGGTCGGGTATCCCAACCAATCCCGTTCCCACTTTGACTCGCAGAACTACTGGGAAACCGGCGCGCCGCGCGACGAGTTGGTGAAGGACGGCATTCTCTATCGGGCGATGGTGGAGTCCGGCCTTGCCGCCAGCAACGCGCTGACGGGCGTCTCCATCCAGTCGTCCTTGCCCCTCCTCCTGCGGGGATCCAAGGCCGCCATGACCAACCTCACCGACACGGGTCGCTACAACCTCCTAGGCGTCCCGAACTCGGCGGCCGGCAACACCAAGGCCGATGCCTTCCTGCAGTCTGCGCTCGCCTCCGAGCTGCCGCCTCGCAAGTCACGCGACCTCCTCGGGCTCCAGTACGGCAACATGAGCAAGACCCTCGAGGTGTTCGCCTCCATCAACTTCAACCAGGAGTTCCTCGACAACGAAGCCACCGACGGCGACGTGCCCTACAACCTCTTCCCCACGTCCAATGCCACCAACGGCGGCTATGCCGCGCGTGGCAACAATCCCACCAAGTACGTCGTCCCCACGTCCTCCTACGACTTCTTCCGTTCCCTCCGCGCCGCCGCGCTCGTGCTGAACAAGACTGACGCGATCGTCGCTGGCACCCAACTGGCAGGCTGGGACACCCATTCCTCCCAGGGCGGAGCCACGGGTTCCCACGCCAACCTGCTCCGCCGTGTGGGCTGGGCCATCTATGGCCTCCGGAAGTACTTCCTCCAGAACCCGGACCAGTGCACGTGGGACGACCTCGTCGTCGTCACCCTTTCCGAGTTCGGCCGCACTACCGTCGAGAATGACGACGCCGGAACCGACCACGCCGAGGCGTCGCTCATGCTGGTTGCCGGCGGCAAGGTCAAGGGTGCCTCGTCCTCGCGGCCTGCCATCTTTGGATGCAGCCCGTCCGATGCCGTCCCGTGGCAAGTCGGCAGCACGGGCTCGATGTTCCAGACGTCCAACAAGCGCTACCTCGGCCGCGCCATCGACTATCGGTCGGTCCTCGGCAAGGTCATCCGCGACCATCTTGGGGCGACGCCCACCCAGCTCCAACGGATCATCCCAGGCTACGCGGTTGCCAGCGAGGCCCTGGGCGCAGGTGGCATCCAAGCCTTCGACGGCACCCGCATCATCGGCGAGCCCGACTTGCTCGGATGATCCGTGGCTCGGTTTGCGGCGTGTGTGCAGGCGCGCACCACGCCGCGGCTCAACCCTTGGGAATCGCCGTCGGCTTGCTCGCGCTATGCGCCAAGTTGGGGACAGGAAACCTTCCCGGAGCCCAGCCAGCCTGGGATGGACCGCGTTGCTAGTCCTCCGCCTTCTCGCCTTCCGGGGCCATCTTCACGAGGCGCGGGTCGAACTTGCCGAGGGTGCGCACGAGGTCGGATTGGGCGGCCATGACCTGCTCGATGTCCTTGTACACGGCGGGAGCCTCGTCGAGCCCGGCCGAAAGCAGGTGGACGCCGCGATCGCGGAGCTGTCGATGGACGCGGTCCCATTCCAGCAACTTGCGGGCCTGGGCACGGCTCATGACACGGCCCGCGCCATGGGATGCGGACCGCAAGGACTCCGGGTTGCCGAGCCCGCTCACGAGATAGCCCGGCGTGGACATGGAGCCGGGAATGATGCCCAGGACGCCCACGTCGGCCGGGGTGGCTCCCTTGCGATGGACGACGACCTCGCGTTCCACACCCTGGATCACGTGACGTTCGATCCACGCGAAGTTGTGGTGGTTTTCGACGTCGAGGAGCACTTCGAGCCCGAGATGCCGGGCGATGTGCTCGTGGATGAGCTGGTGGTTGGCGGCGGCGTAGCGGCCCATGAGCTGCATGGCAGCCCAGTACTCCGCCCCGGCGGGGTCGTCGAGGTCGAGCCACGCGAGGTGGGCGAGTTCCTTGGGCAACTCGGGGTGCCGCTCCATGGCGAGTTGGCTGTAGTGCTGGCACACGGCGGCTCCCGTGCCCCGGCTGCCGCTATGGCTGAGCAAGGCGACGTATTCGCCGGCAGGCAGCGACCCGACGGGCTCCGGGTTGGTGAAGATGCCGAACTCAACGAAGTGGTTGCCGGAACCGCTGGTGCCGAGCTGGGAGCGGGCACGGGCTTGGTTCTCGGCCGTGACGGGGCTGACGGACCAATCCTCGGACAGGACGGGATGGTCGCGGGGTTCCTCGAACCGCGCGCCCACCCCAAAGCGAGTCTCGGTTTCGATGGCCCGGATGAGCCGTTCTCGCTTCTTGTCCAGGTCGCGCACATGCAGGTCGAGGACGGTCATCTTCATGCGGCAGGCGATGTCCACGCCGACGGCATAGGGGATGACGGCCTTATCGGTGGCGATGACGCCGCCGATGGGGAGGCCGTAGCCCACGTGGGCGTCGGGCATGAGGGCTCCGGCAACGGAGATGGGAAGCTGGCAGGCGCGGGCCATTTGGTTGAGGGCCTCGGGCTCGAAGTGGTCGCCCCACTTGCGCCACGGGGCCTTGCTGGCGGCGATGGGCTTCGCGCTTCGCAGGAGGGCCTTGGCGAACTCGCCGGCGATGGGGTCCTTCTCATGGGCGGCGGGATTGGCGACGACCGCTTCCACGGCGGCCCGCAGCCCCGCGCGGTCCTGC
>JBJSZF010000503.1:0-3775 GCA_046090125.1 Verrucomicrobiota bacterium | reverse complement strand
TGGCGCACCTGGCGCACCTGGGCGGCTACGGGACGGGCGTGGCGGCGGTGGCATGGCTGGGGTCCGAGGAGGGTTGGCTGCGGGGATGGTGGAGGAACCGGTTTGGGCGCCGGGCACGCGTGAAGGTCCGGGTCATGGATGGGGGGAAGGCGGCTGGCACGGGTTCTGCAAGACGTTGGGACCCGGGGGCATCGACGAAGGTCGGCGATTGGAGCCGCGAGGTGGATCCGATTCTTGAGAAGATTGCCGCGCAGGGCATCCACAGCCTGACGACGGCGGAGCGAGCGACGCTGGAGCGTGCGCGGAAGAGCATGGGCGGGGGGTGAGGCGGGGATTTGTGGGCAGGCAAACACGGTGAACAGGAGCGATGACATGAGGCGTTGGGCGGCTTGGGGGACGCGCGGGTGGGCATGGGCGGCCTTGGCGGCGCTGTGGGCGTGGGCGGGAACAGGTCCGGCGTGGGCGCTGACGGTGACGGCGATCCGGCGGATTAACCCGCCGGCGACGGGCCTTGACCAGATCCGTGGCAAGCCGGGGGACCAGGTGGAGATCCGCGGCATTGGGTTGGCGACGGTGAAGAGCGTCCGGTTCGGGCTGGGCACGGCGACCTTTTCCGGGACGGACCAGCGGTTGGTGGCGATCATCCCGCCGTCGGCGACGATCGGTTCGTTGAGCTTGTACGACGGATTTGGGCTGGCGTGGGCGAGCGACTTCAACTTCCAGGTGGCACCGAGGGTTGCGAAGTACGGGAAGTCGTTGCCGCAGCCGCAAACCCCGGGGGACGCGTTCCGGGTCGCCCCGGGCAACTCGGTGCGATTCGAGGGCGACAACTTTGCGGATCCTGGGGATGCGAACTTCACGACGCGGGCGTGGTTTCCGACGCCGACCGGGACGTGGGTGGCGGCGGTGACGGAGTTTGCCAGCACGACGAGCTTCCAGGTGACGGTGCCGGCCGGGGCGATCTCGGGTGCGCCGGTGCTGTCGAACCCCGCGGGGTCGATGGAGCTGTGGGGCAACCTGTACTTCCAGCCGAAGGTGACGGGGTTTCAACCCTCGGCGGCGCGCGTTGGCGACACGGTCACGGTGACGGGCGAGAGCCTGTTGGATGCCTTGGGCGCGCTGGTGGGCAGCAGCACCGCGAGCATTGTGTCGGCCAACGCGACGAACGTGGTGCTGGTGGTGCCCGCGATGGCGGGGTCGGGGCGGATCTCCCTGACGACGCCGGGCGGGACGTTCCTGACGACGTCCAACCTCGTGTTGCTGCCGCGCATCCGCGCGTTCAGCCCGGGCGGGGGGAAGGCGGGCGACGTGGTGACGTTGGATGGCGACGGGCTGGGCGGGACGACGGGGGTGACATTTGGGGGCGTTGCGGCGGTGTTGTGGACGAACGTGTCCTCGACGCGCGTGCAGGCGGTGGTGCCGACCGGGGCGTTCGCCGGGCGGATTGGGGTGGCCACGGTGAATGGGGCCGACCTGAGCACGAACGACTTCTTCGTGGCTCCGGTGGTAGCCGACGTGCAGCCGGCGACGGCGAAGCCGGGGGCGGTGATTGCGTTGACGGGGGCCAACTTCCTGGGCGTGAGCCGCGTGGAGTTCGCGGGGGGCGTTGCCTCCGTCTTCACGGTGAGGGCGACCAATCGGATCGAGGTCGCGGTGCCGGCCGGGGCGCAGTCGGGTCCGGTGGCCGTGACGAACCCCGGCGGCGTGGGCGTGAGCGCGCGGAGCTTTGTGGTGGCCTCGACGTCGCCTCAGGTGACGGGGTTTGCCCCGGCGTTCGGCCCGCCGGGCACGACGGTGACGATCTCGGGGGACAACCTCTCCGGCACGATGCTGGTGCGTTTCAATGGGGTGAGCGCCCCCGGCTTCACGGTGCAAGGGGAGACGCGGGTCTTGGCGGTGGTGCCGGCCGGGGCCACCACGGGCCGCATCACGGTGGTGACGGACTCGGGCAGCGCGCAGTCCCCGGCAAGCTTCCTGGTGGGGAGCACCGCGAACCTGTCGGTCGTGGGCCAGGCGATTCCGGCGGACCCATGGGTGACCCAGGAGGTTGCCTTCACGTTCCAACTGTCCAACGCCGGGCCCATCCCGTCCTCGGGGACGGTCCTGTCCGTGGTCGTGCCGGCATCGGCCACGTATGTGGGCTCCAGCGTCACGGCCGGGACCTTCGACCTTTTCGACGGCGCGGTGGTGTTCAGCCCGGGGCCGGTTCAACCGGGGGCGTCGGTGTTGGCGACCGTTCGGCTGCGTTTTGACGGCACGATGGCCGCGAGCGTGACGGCGACGGCGACGGCGAACACGACGGACCCGGACCCCTCGAACAACACGGCATCCGTGACGGTACGTGCGGCGCGGCCGTCGTTGGAGATCGAGCGCCTGTCCGATGGCCGGGTGGCGCTCACGTGGCCATCGGGGCTTGTGGGGCTGGGGTTGCAGCAGGGGGGGAGCCCGCAGGGCCCTTGGGCGGCGGTACCGGGGACGGTGGAAGAGACGCCGTTGGGCCGAAGGCAGGTGCTGGAGGCAGGCTCGACCGCGAGGATGTACCGGTTGGGGCCGTGAGGCGGGGGCGGCGGGGCGATGGCGGTGCACTAGTCGTTGCCGCCGAGCACGCGTCCGAGTCCTCCGAGGACGGAGCCTTCCTCGCGGCCGCCACCCGTCTGGGGCGCGGCCGCGTAGATGCGGTCCGCGAGTCGGCTGAGCGGCAGCGACTGGAGCCAGACGCGGCCGGGGCCGCGAAGCGTGGCGAAGAACAGGCCCTCGCCGCCGAACAGGGCGGACTTCACCTTGCCGACGTATTGGATGTCGAAGTCCACGCCGCGGGTGAAGGCGACGACGCAGCCGGTGTCCACGCGTAAGACCTCGCCGGGGGCGAGGTCGCGGTGGAGCAAGGTGCCGCCGGCGTGGATGAAGGCCCATCCGTCGCCTTGGAGGCGTTGCATGATGAAGCCCTCGCCACCGAAGAGGCCGGTGCCGATTTTACGGTTGAAGGCGATCCCCACGGAGACGCCCTTGGCGGCGCAGAGGAAGGAATCCTTCTGGGCAATGACCTCGCCGCCCATCTGCGCCAGGTGGATGGGGATGATCTTGCCGGGATAGGGGGCTCCGAAGGCGACCTTGGTGCGGCGCGGCGAGCGGTTGTGGAAGACGGTCATGAAGAGGCCCTCGCCGGTGAGCAGTCGCTTGACGCCGCCGGCCAGCATCCCGAAGAGGCCGGTGTTTTGCTGCGAGCCATCGCCGAAGACGGTCTCCATCTCGACCCCGTCTTCCATATACATCATGCCGCCGGCCTCCGCGACGACGCCCTCGGAGGGATCAAGGATGACCTCGACGAACTGCATGTCATCCCCGTGGATTTCGTATTCGACTTCGTGCATGGCGGCCATGGATGGGTCCTTTTGTATTGGTTCAAACGCGCCCCTTGGAACTGCTCCAACCGGGTGGGCGCGTCAAGGCGGCGTTTCGGATTGGTGACGCGTCGGCCGGAGTTGAAGAAGGGGTGCGGGAAGCGGGGTGCGGGGTGCGGGCCGTATGCCGCGTTGGCGGTTGCGTTCGGGATTCGGAGGGGTGCAGCGTTGGGCGTCACCATGAAGATTCTTTCAACTGTGGCGGGCCTTGTCGGCATGGCCTGCATGTTGGCGGCGCAAACCAACGTGGGCGTTACGTGGTGGCCTGCGGGGCAGGTGCCAGGTGCGCGGGGCGAGGGCACAAACGACGTGCCGACGCTGACCGTGTGTCTGTTGGAGCCGGGCCGTGGCGAGGGCAGCGCCATGGTGATGTG
>JBJSZF010000502.1:0-3921 GCA_046090125.1 Verrucomicrobiota bacterium | reverse complement strand
GCGCTCGGGCTCGCGCTCGTGGACGTGAACCGGGACGGGTGGCCGGACGTGGTGGCGGCGAACGACACGGTGCAGAACTTCGTGTTCGTGAACCAACGCAACGGGACGTTCCGCGAGGCCGGGGCAGAGTCCGGCGTTGCCTTCGACAGCTATGGGAACCCGCGCGGCGCGATGGGCGTGGACGCGGGCCGGTTCACGCCGGACGGCCGCCTGGGGGTGTTCATTGGGAACTTCGCGAACGAGATGACGGCGGTGTACGTGGAGGCTCCGGCCTCGACGCCGGACGCGCCGTTGTTCCAGGACGAGGCGTTGTCGTGGGGCGTGGGCGGACCGAGCCGGGACCCGCTGAAGTTCGGCGTGTTGCTGCTCGACTACGACCTCGACGGCCGCCTGGACCTGTTGACGGTCAACGGGCACCTGGAGGAGGAGATCGCCAAGATCCAGCACGGGCAGCGGTACCGGCAACCCGCGCAGTTGTTCTGGAACGCGGGCGACGCCGGCTTCCAACCCGTGGGGACGGACCTCGCCGGGCCCGACGTGTTCCAGCCCATCGTGGGGCGGGGCAGCGCCACGGCGGACATCGACGGCGACGGCGACCCGGACCTGGTGTTCGCGACGGCGGGGGGCGCGCCCTTGCTGCTCCGCAACGACCAGCAGACGGGGCATCATTGGTTGCAAGTGCGACTGGCGGACAAGGCGGGCAATGCGTCGGGGCTGGGGGCGATGGTCCGGGTACGGGCCGGTGGCAAGGACCAATGGCGCTGCATCACCACCACGCGGAGCTACCTGAGTTCCAGTCCGGCCGAGGCTGCGTTCGGCCTGGGCTCTGCCACCCGCGCCGACGTCGTCGAGGTGGAATGGCCCGATGGCCACAAGACCGAGGCCCGGGACCTTCCTGCCGACCGCGTCCACGTGCTCCGGCGGGAATGACCCGGGTCGGGACCGGGCGACGGTCCGGCCGGCTAGCCCAAGGTCCGTCGTTGGTGGGACGGATGAGGGCGCCATGGGAGTGCGTGCAGGATTCGCGGTTGGGCCCACCTGCGGCGTTGTCTTGGGCTGGCATCAGCCGCACGGTGCGCCATCGCGGTCCCCGAGCATGGCATTCCCGGTTCGGTTCCATGACCCGAGGCGTGTCTTGGATTCTCGATGGCTAGAAACCAGTTGGAACCTACCGAAGCCGTCGAGGAACCGATGTCGTGTCGGTTGGGCGAGGACGGGCCCACGGCACCGAGACGGCGCTGCCACGTGCGTTTGTGATACGGATGAGACGAACCGATAAAAGATCGAGGACGACGCTGACATGGCATCGGGAAGCTGAAGGCAACAGCGTCGCCGCGAGGCGGGGTGGGGACCAGCCGGAGGCGAACCTTCCGTCCCAAACACGCCTTCCAAGGCGAGTGAACCCGATTCGGCCGGAACGCGTGGCGAGCCTGCGTGGTTGTGGCGAAGCCCGGTCCTCGGACCTGACCCCAGGGGCATGCAAGCATGTCGAAGTCCCGGGCTACGTTTCAGGTGCTTGGGGTGAGAAGCTTGGGGAAGCCCGGCAGTGAAGCACAAAGATCCTCCCGTGTGCGCGACCGAGGCGGGAGGAAGTCAGAGCCCTCATCGTAGCGTTGAGGGGGGTAACGGACGCGGAGCGAAGGGGGGCAGGAAGGTGAAGGACGATGGAAACCGGGCCGTGCCGCGAGGCTTCCCGCCAGTGGCCGTAGGCCTCTTCACGGGGAGTGGGCGCGACGACCGCGAGGTCGTGGCGGCCATGCCGTTTCGGGATTCCGTGGTGATGCTGGCCGCCTCGAAAGGGGAACAAGGGATGGCACAAGCGTTCCTGGGCGAAGCCATGGGCAGTTTCGTTGGCCTTGCCCAGTGCTGATTGGGTCGGTCCCGCCGATGCGGGGACTCTCCGACTGGAGAGCCGGATGCGGGAGATCCGCTCGTCCGGTTCGGAGGGAGGGGTGGGGCGAAAGCCCCATCCCTACGTTTATGTTCTTTCAGGGAGCAGGTCGATGCCGCTGCGCGGTCTCCGTGCCGACGAGGTTGATGCAGGCTTGCCACCACGGGGCGGGGTTCGCAACGCTCGGGAAATGATTCGTCGATCGCTCGTTCAAATGGCCTTGCTTGGGGCGTTGGGTGGCTCGGTGGCGGTGGCCCAGTCCACGTCGCTGTCGGTGGCCAACGGCTCGTTTGAAAGCCCCGTGGTGACGGGGCCGTTGCCGGTGGACATCCGGCTGACCGGCTGGACCAAGACGCCGGCCCCGTCGTGGTTCGTGCCGCAGGGGCAGTTGCAATCGTGGGACCAGCTCTCCGGGGTGTTCCCGAACCCGCCGGCCGGCCAGCCGAGCCGCATCCCGAACGCGGACGGCAACCAGGCGGCGTACCTGCTGACGTTGCCGTTGGCGGGCTTCTCGCAGGTGTTGCCCGCGACGTTCGAGGCGGGGGTGTCCTACGACCTCACCGTGGGCGTGCGCGGCGGCGGCAACATCGTGGACGGGACGCCGTTGATGGTGTCGTTGTTCTACCTCGACGCGTCGTTCCAGCCGGTGACGCTGGCGTCCACCACGCTGGCCTATAACGCGGGCTTGGGCTCCGCATGGCCCGCGCTGACGGACGTGTCGGCAAGCACGGGCTTCATCACCCCGAACGCCTCCGCGTTGGGGCGCAACGTGGGCGTGAGCATCCTGTCCGTCGGTGGCATGGGCGAGGGCTACTGGGACTTGGACAACGTGCGGGTGACGGCAACGGTGGTGCCGGAGCCGGGCATGGGCGGGTTGATGGCCTTGGGCGGGCTGGTGGGCGGGGCGTGGATGTGGGCGCGGCGCCGTCGCTAGGGCGGGGCACGGGACCACGGAGGCATGAACACGCCGGGTTGGGCATGGGCTGTCGTGGTGGCGCTCGCGGTGCCGGGCGCGATGGGGCAATCCATCCCCGTGCCCAACGGGTCGTTCGAGGAACCGGCGACGGCGTTCGTGGACCTGCGCATCGACCCGTGGCAACGGACGGAGAAGCCACCGTGGTTTGACGAGGGCGGCGGGTTCCTGTGGGGACAGTTGGTGGGCACGTTTGCCAACACGGCCCCGGGCAAGCCCGACCACATCGCGAACCTGGATGGCAAGCAGGCGGCGTGGTTGTTCGTGGTGTCGGGCGCGGGGATCTGGCAGCAACTGGCTCCCGAGGGCTCGGCCAACCCGGTGCGCTATGAGCCCGGCAAGGCGTATCAGTTGTCCGTGGACCTCCTGGGCAACGGCGGCGGCATGTTGCCCGGCACGCCCTTGGAGGTAGGCTTTTGTCATGTCCGGCCGGATGGTACCCGCGCCGTGGTCGCCACGCGAACCGTGCTCAACGATCCCGGGCTGTTCCCGGTGCGGACCCAGATGACGACGTTCCGCGTGACGACCCCGGTGGTGGCGGCCAGCGACCCGTGGGCGGGTCGGCCGGTGGCCATCTCGGCGGTCTCGACGGTGACGCGCGACGCGGAGGGCGGGTATTGGGACCTCGACAACTTCCGTGTCACGGCCGCCGCCGCACCCGAGGTGAGCATGGAGTCCGGGCCGGACGGCCTGAGGCTGTCGTGGACCACGAGCCGCGGTTGGCGCTATCGGGCTTGGCGTTCCGGGGACTTGAAGGCCTGGAGCCCATTGCCCGGGCTGGTGGAAGGGTCGGGGGAGGTGGCCCGGGTGCCGGTCGCGAGGGAGGGCGATGACCATGGCTTCTTCCGGGTGGAAGTGGCTCCGGGCGAATAGCCGGGAGCGAGGACGTCCCCGTCCGCGACGAGGAGATCCCTTCGTGAAGGCATGGTTGGAGCGCCCGGGGACGCGCGTGCTCCCGGCGGGCGGCTTCACGTTGATCGAGCTGTTGGTGGTGGTGGCGATCATCGCGGTGTTGGCGGGGCTGTTGCTGCCGGGGCTTGGGCAGGCGCAACAGGCG
>JBJSZF010000501.1:0-3768 GCA_046090125.1 Verrucomicrobiota bacterium | reverse complement strand
CACGATGCGTGCCGCGCGGTCGCGCAGCTTCGCGTTCGACGGGTTCAGGTCCACCATGAGGTTCCCCACCACCTTGCCGCGCCGCACCATGGCGAGCGTCGTCAGGATGTTGAGCACCACCTTGGTCGCGGTGCCGGCCTTGAGCCGCGTGGAACCCGTCAGCACCTCCGGGCCGGTGTCGATGGCCAGCAAGACGTCGGGCGGGCCACCCCGCAGGGGCTGGATGCCGGGGTTGAAGCACAGCAAGGCCGTGGAGGCGCCGCGCCGACGGGCCTCATGCAGCGCTCCCCAAACGAACGGCGTCCGGCCGCTGGCGGCGATGCCCACGACCACGTCGAGTGGACCCACGCCGCGTCCCGCAATGGCGGCCGCTCCTTGGTCCGGGCTGTCCTCAGCGCCTTCCACCGCCGAATGCAACGCGGGGAACCCGCCGGCGATGATTCCCTGAACCCATTCCGGCGGGCTCTTGAACGTGGGCGGGCACTCGCTGGCGTCGAGCACGCCCAGCCGTCCGCTCGTCCCCGCGCCCACGTAGATCAACCGTCCGCCCGCGCCCAATGCCGCCGCGACGAGCCGCACCAGCGTGGCCAGCTCGCGTGCATGCGGCCGGATGGCCCCGGCCACGCGCGCTTCCTCGTCCAGCATCAAGCCCACCGCCCGCTCCACGGGGAGACGGTCGAGTTCCATGGAGGCCGGGTTGCGCAGCTCCGTGGGCGAAAGCCCGCGCGAGCCTGGGATGCGGCACGTCGCATCCACCCTATCCGCCCCATCCGCCCTATCGGGCCTAGCTGGCCTATCCCCATTCGCCGGATTCCCACCCGCCCTGCGCCAAGCGCGCACCCCCATGACCACGGCGCCCCACGCAGAATCCCGCTCCAGGGGCATGACCCGTGCCCGTGGGACCGCCTTGCGCACCCGTGCTGCCACGCGGCGTGCGAAGCCGGCCTGCCGCAACACCACGGAGCCGGCCAGCACGACGTCGGCCCCCTCCCTGCACGGCCCCAGCCTGCGCACGCAAGCCACGGCATCCTCCGCAAGGATGGCCACGGTGTCCGCGAGCACCGCCCGCGCCACGGCATCGCCCTCGGATGCGGCCTCGAACACCTCCGGCGCGAGAGCGGCGACGTCGGTCTTGGTGGCGGACTGCATCCACGCGATGAGGTCGTTGGGCGCGTTGAGGCCCGTGGCACGCAGCGCCCGTTGGCCCAGACGGCACCAACGGCCCGAATGATCCAGGTGATGCGCGGCGGCACGGAGCGCCCGATGCACCACGTCGTAGGCGCTGCCTCGGTCCCCCAGCAAATGACCCCAGCCGCCCACCTTGGCCGTCTTGCCCGAGGACGACCGCCCGTAGCAGCACGAGCCCGTTCCGCTCAGCAGGATCACGCGATGCCGACCCGACTCACGAAGGTCGAGGTCGGCGGCGCACAGGGCAGACTCCAGGTCATGGTCGGCCTCGGCGGGGACCCCAGGGAAAACGCGGCCGAGGATATTGAGGACGCGTTGGATATCGGCCTTGTCGCGCACACCGGCCATGCCAACGCCGACGCCGGAAGGAGAAGGGAACTGGGCGGCGATGGAACGAAAGTGGGCTTCCAACGCGTCGTCGGTGACGAGGCGGAGGTTGCACGGGCCGGCCTCTACGCGCGTGGGCGAGACCAGCGACCCGTCGTCCTGGACGACGGCCCCGATGGCAACGGACCGGGTGCCGCCGCATTCGATGCCCAGGAGAATCGGAGAGGGGGAACCGGTGGTGGGGCTCATGGCGATGACTTGGGCGCAGGGCCAGCGCGCGGCCCATGTCGCTAGAGCACGACCACGCGCGCGCTGGCGATGGCGGGGTCGGAGGTGATTTCGCCGAGGCAGGCGGCGTCGGGCTTGCTGTCGAGGACCAGCACGGTGAGCGCCTGGCCGCCCCGGGCATCACGACCGAGGGACATGCTGGCGATGTTGACGGCGTGCCGGGCGAGGACGGTGCCGAGCTTGCCCACGATGCCGGGCCGATCCTCGTTGCGGACGAGCAGCACGGTGCCCGCCACGGGGATTTCGACGGGCGTGGAGAACAGGCGGACGATGCGTGGGTTGGTGGGGGAGCCAAAGAACGTGCCGCCGGCCGAGAGCAGCTTCTCGTTGCCGCGGAACAACTGCACGTGGAGCCACTCGTTGAACGTGACGGCCTCGTCGGAACGTTTCTCCTCGACCGCGAGGCCCAAGGCGGCGGCGGCGGAGCGGACGTTGATGTTGTTGATGTCGGACACGGCCCCGTGGCGCAGGTAGCCGCTGAGGATGGCGCGGGTGATGGGGTCGGTCTGGGGCAACTCGCGGGCGCGCCCTCCGAAGGTGATGTGGATACGGTCGGGCGCTCCGGGATCGAGCTGGGCGAGGAGCGAGCCGAGCTTTTCGCCGAGCTGGAGGTAAGGCTTCACCAGCTCGTAGGTCTTGGCGTCCACGCCCGGGAGGTTGACGGCGTTGCGTACCTCGCCGGTGAGCAGGAACGCGCTCAGGATCTCGGCCACCTCCAGCCCGCACTTCTCCTGCGCCTCCTCGGTCGAGGCTCCCAGGTGCGGCGTCAGGATGACGTTCGGCAGCGTGCGCAGCGGATGGTCCGCCGCCAACGGCTCCACCATGAAGACATCGAGGGCGGCCCCTGCGACGCGCCCCGACGACAGCGTCGCCACGAGGTCGGCCTCATTCACGATCTCGCCGCGGGCGCAGTTGACGATCCGGACGCCGGGCTTCATGCGGGAGAACGCCTCCGCGTTCAGCATCCCGCGCGTCTCCGGCGTCACCGGCATGTGCACCGTGATGAAGTCCGCCTCGCGGTACACGCCGTCGGGATCCGACGCGGACTCGAGGCCCAGGGAACGGGCGCGGGCGTCGGTGAGGAACGGGTCGTAGGCGACGACGCGCATCCCGAAGGCCAGGGCGCGCTTGGCGACCTCGGTCCCGATGCGCCCGGCCCCGAGGACGCCGAGGGTCTTTCCTTGCAGCTCGGTGCCCTGGAACAGCTTCCGGTCCCACTTGCCGGCGACCATGGAGGCATGGGCGGCGGGGATCTTGCGGGCGAGCGAGCCCAGCATGAAGAACGTGAGCTCGGCCGTGGTGACCGTGTTGCCACCGGGCGTGTTCATGACGACGACGCCGCGCTGGGTGGCGGCCTCCACGTCCACGTTGTCCACGCCCACGCCCGCCCGGCCGACGACGCGCAACCGGGGCGCGGCCTCCATCACCTTGCGCGTCACCTTGGTCTCGGACCGGACCACCATGGCCTCGACGTCGCCGAGGAGCGGGATCAACTCCGCCTCGGGCAAGCGTTTGGAAAGCACGGTTACCCGGAACTCGGGTCGTGCCTTGAAGTATTCGATGCCGCGGGGGGAAATGGGGTCGCAGACCAAGACGTGCATAAAGCGCCGAAGGCTATGGATGGCCGGGCTAGATGGTCAACCGCGCTGCCGTCGGTACTGCCCTGCACAACGATGCGTCCCGAAGTTGTGGGTGCTCCCGAATCCCTCGTGGAACGTCGAATGCTGGGAGCGCGGCCGTCCACGGCTGCCCCCCGCACGAGGCGTTGCGGCCATCGCACGACGCGTTCCGACGACCGCACGACGCGTTCCGACGACCGCACGAGGCGTTCCGGCCACCGCACGAGGCGTTCCGGCCACCGCACGAGGCGTTCCGGCGACCGCACAAGGCGTTCCGGCGACCGCACGAGGCGTTCCGGCCACCGCACGAGGCGTTCCGGCGACCGCACAAGGCGTTCCGGCGACC
>JBJSZF010000500.1:0-8453 GCA_046090125.1 Verrucomicrobiota bacterium | reverse complement strand
GATGAAGTTCCAGCCCTCGTTGTGCGGGGTGGAGGCGTAGCTGATGCCCACGAAGCTCAGGGCGCTGGCGCGGATCTGGCGAAGGAACTCGAACGGGCTCGACTCCCAAAGCCCGCGAGCCTCGGGCGAGTGCAGGAACAGGTACGAACGATTCAGCTCCTCCCACATCTCGGCCGGGATTTGGTCGCGCACCATGCGGGCGTTCTCGCGGGCTTGGTTGATCGACGACGCGAGCGAGTTGCCGTTGCGCAGGTCGAACAGCAGAAACTCCGTCGCCGCGTCCCCGACCGGCGCGGGATGCAACGACGCAAAGAGCTTCTCGTCGCCCGTGCTCTCGATGACGGGCTGCCAGTAGGCTCCCTGTTGCGCGGGGTCGAGCCGACGCGAGTCGAGGAGAAGCTGGAGGTTAACGTCGAGGATGCGGGCGGTGTTGTCGGCGCGCTCAATGTACCGGGCCATCCAGTAGAGGCAGTTGGCAACGCGAGAGAGCATGGCGATGGGCATGGGAGGAAGGGGAAAGGGGGTGGCCGGTTCGCGGGGTGTCCTATTCGTCGCTGAACAACACCCAGGTGTCCTTGGAGCCGCCGCCCTGGGACGAGTTCACCACCAACGACCCCTTGCGCAGCGCCACGCGGGTCAGGCCGCCCGGCACGATCACCGGCTTCTCCCCGTACAAGATGAACGGGCGAAGGTCGATGTGTCGTCCCTCGAAGCGCCCGTCGCCCACGTGCGTCGGGTGCGTGGACAGCGAAATCATCGGCTGCGCGATGTAGTTGCGCGGGTCGGCCTCGATCCGGACGCGGAACTCCTCAATTTCCTGCCGCGACGCCTTGGGTCCCATGAGCATGCCGTAACCGCCGGACTCGTTGGCGGCCTTCACGACGAGGTTGGGAAGGTTCTCCAGGATGTACGCCTTGTCCGCCTCCTCGCTCGCCAGATAGGTCGGCACGTTCGGGATGATCGGGTCCTGGTCCAGGTAGTACTTAATCATCCGCGGCACGAAGTAATACATCACCTTGTCGTCAGCGACGCCGGTGCCCACGGAGTTGGCGAGGGAGACGTTGCCGGCGCGGTAGGCGGAGATGAGCCCGGGCACGCCCAGGACGGAATCACGCCGGAAAACGGTGGGGTCGAGGAAGTCGTCGTCGATGCGCCGGTAGATGACGTGGACGGGCTGGAGGCCCTTCGTCGTGCGCATGAAGACGCGGGCATCACGCACGACCAGGTCGCGGCCCTCGACGATTTGGATGCCCATTTGCCGGGCGAGGTACGTGTGCTCGAAGTAGGCGCTGTTGTAGGCCCCGGGCGTCAGCAACACCACCGTGGGGTCCGCAATGCCGGACGGCGCGATGTGGTGGAGCATCTTCAGCAGCTCCTGCGGGTAGTTGTCCACGGGTCGCACGCCGGCCGACTCCATGATCTGCGGGAAGCTGCGCTTCATGGCCTGGCGGTTTTCGAGGACGTAGCTCACGCCCGATGGCGTCCGCCCGTTGTCCTCCAACACCATCCACTCGCCCGAGGCGCCCCGGATTAGGTCCGTGCCGCAAATGTGGATGTAGATGTCCTTGGGCACCTGGAACTGCGCGAACTCCCGCCGGAAGTGCCGCGCCGAAAGCACGTAGAAGGGCGGGATCACGCCGTCCTTCAGGATGCGTTGGTCATGGTAGATGTCGTGCAGGAACAAGTTGAGCGCCGTGATGCGCTGCACCAACCCGCGCTCCAGGTGGTCCCATTCGCTGGCCGAGATGATCCGGGGAATCAGGTCATACGGGAAAATCCGCTCCGTCCCCTGCGAGTCGCCATAGACGTTGAACGTCACCCCTTGCCGAAGGAACGCCAGGTCCACGTCGTTCCGGCGCTCCTCGAACTCCTCCGGCGTTAGTTCCCCAAAGAGCCGGGAGAATCGCTCGTAATGCCGACGCACCTGTTCCGGCGCCGAAAACATCTCGTCGAAAAACCCGCCCGGATCATAGCCTCGAAGCACGGCTCCGGATTACGACGGACCGCCCCGCCAAACAAGCCCGCGTTGCCTCGCATCCCCGTTTCCGAATCATGGAAATCATTCGGCCCAATCATGCCCCTCCAACGTGACGGAATCGCCCAACCGCTCAGCGGCCATGCAACGGCACCCGGGTGGCGCCAACATGGGCCGGCCACCGACCTCCCAGCTTCCCGCCCACCCCATCCATCACGTCTTCCCAGCGGACGTCCGAGATGGAATCGGTCGAAGCACGCAAGGCGAGTCCATTGGGGGACCACGGGAGGACCATGTTGCGGTTTCCCACCATCACGACCGGCCTGCCCAACGCCACGGCAAGATGGATGAAGCCCGTGTCCCCGCCCACCACCACGCTGGCGTGCTTCAGGACCGCCGCGACCAAGGAACGCGCCACGCCCGAAAGCATCTCCTGCCCCGGTACGCCCGCCGCCCGCATCGCCGCCATGTCCCGTTCTCCCCCACCCCATAAAAGCCGACACCCTCCCCTCCGAAGGCTCGTCGCGAGTCGTAGGTATCGTTCCAGGGGCCAGTTTTTCGCCTCCGCGCTGGTGAAGGGCTGCAGGTAGGCCCACGGCGTTCCCGGGCTGATGCCGCGTTCCCCGAGAAACCGCAGCGCCCGCGCCTCCATCGAAGGCGCGACGCGGAAGGCATTTTCAGCCAAGACCGCGCCCAGCCCGGCCTGCGAGAGCAGGTCGAGATGCCCTTGCACCGGATGCACCCCCTCGGGACGCCCCACGGAAACCGTGTAGGCTCGGCCCCGAAGGCCGCCCGCCTGGTAGCCCCATCGCTCCGGCGCCCCGCTCCAACGCGTGAAAAGGGCCGTCTCCCCATACCCTTGGAGGTCCACCACCAACGAGAAGCCCGCCCCGCGAACGGCGGACAACAAGCGGGCCGTCCCCAGCCAACCTTGGAGGAACCGACGCGACCTCAATGCCTCCCGGTCGATGGACCACACCCGGTCCACGGCCTGGAAACCCTCTGGCACGAACGCGTTTTCCCGGGACACGAGGAACGTGATGCGCGCCGTGGGAAAGCGGGTGCGCAGGACATTGACCGGAGGCAACGCAAACACGACGTCGCCAATGCTCTTCCACCGGATGACCAGGATGTCCGTCACGCGCCTTGTTCCACGCCCCGTTCAGGCCCACCCCGAACTTCGGCGACGGGACGCTGCCGCAAAAGGACCGCCGGGCAAGCCTTCGTCTCGCGGCGGCGAGGGGCCCTGCTGGGGGGTGGGCCACGACCGGACGATGGATGCAACGACGGCGGGCCGTTGACGCGGCGTAGGCCACGCCCTATCTACCCAATAATGGGTATCTTGGCATGCGCGACCCGGTGCAGGCCCGGACCCGGAGACATCAGCATGAACACATCGACAGCAGTCCTCATCGCGGCGGCCAGCGTCCTGGCCCTCAACAGCCCCAGGCCCGCCCACGCTGGAACCCTGACTCCCAAGGCCCAGCAAGACCCCATCCCGCCCGGCATCGGCCCCGCCGTGCCCTACACGGCCGAGGGCGAGTACGGGGACGACCTCAAGTGGCCGTCCAGCATCGACCGTTTCGTGGCCTTTTCCTTCGCCTATCACGCGAACTACGAGGAACCGGGGGGCATGAGGTTTCGGTTGTACGAGCAAGACGGCCCGAAGGTGGATGGGAAGCCTTCACCCGGAACGGTGCTGCTCGCGCAATCGTTGGACGTCCAGAAGGGGGGGGGCGAGGTGACGGTGTTCCTCGGCGACGACTTCTGGGACCAGAAGCCGTCGCAGGTCGTGTTCACCGTGAGCTTTGGGAAGCTCGCCGAAGGCCAAGTGGCCGGGCTGTACGCGGCGGGCGGCCCTCTGGGCGACTCGTATCGGGACTCGCGCTACTGGCAGTTGGAGTGCCCGAAGGAAGGGGAATGGACCCTTCCGAAGTTCGAGGGGTTGACGACGGCGGCTGCGGAGTTCGTGACGACGATCCATGTGACGCACGTTCCGGAACCCTCGACGTGGGCCTTGGCGACGGTGGGAACGGCAGGAATTCTGCTGGCAGGTTGGCGTGGACGGCCAACGCGGGCAGGATGCAGGCATGAAGTCGATGCGCGGTCTCAGGTGCGCGGTCCCTAGGTGGGCGGTGATCGTCGGCGCGGCGTTCGGCGCGGCGGGCGCATGGGTGGACGCATGGGCGGGCGACTTTGTCCATGCCCCCCTTCAGCCGACGCTGGACAAACTCATGTACCCGTTCGCGCCGGACGGTGGGACGCGGGGCATCGCCTACACGTTTGGATCGTTCGACTCGCGCTTCGACACGCGGGACGCGCAGGTCTTGCTGGGTTGGGACCTTGCAGGCTCCGGCGTGCCCGCCGGGCTCAAGCCGTCCCGTTACCTTGTCCGGAGCCTGCGGATCTCGGTCCAAGTCGTGTCTGACTTCTCATTCGAGTATGACCCCACGCACGACGTCGCCTGGACCTACGCGACGAATGCGCCGGGCTACGTCAAGGACGCGGACCTGGGGCGGCCCGCCGAGATCTTCGGGGCCGCGTTCCGAAATGGGTTTGCGTCCGAAACCTTCAAGGAGACGTCGCCGTTCGGCTTTGTGGGGTCCTTCACGGCGTCCAACATCGCCATCCAGAGCCGGAACGCATATGCGGCGGCATTCGGGGCGGAGGGGGGCCTGATCGACGTCGCGAACAACGTGGGGCAGGTCAATCCTGCCTACACCAACGGCACCTTCGAGATCGCCCCGTGGGCCGTCGGGCGCGCACGCGACGTCGAGCCCGGCCAACGCGTGCCCTTCGGCACGTGGTTGGACTTCGACCTCGACCTCGCGGATCCCCTTGTCGCGGGCTACGTGCAATCGGGCCTGAGCGAGGGACGGTTGCGGTTCTTCCTCACCTCGTTGCATCCGGCGGCCCAGTCCGGATTCGGGGGCGGCGGCGCGTACCCGTACTGGAGCCTCCGGGAGAACCTCTTGGGCGATCCGCCGCGCTTGGAGGTCATGGGGACGGCCGTGATGGATGCCGACGCGGACGGGAACGGGCTGCCCGATGACTGGGAGCGATTCTACTTCACGTCGGTTGGCATCCACCCCGGGGCGGACGCGGACGGCGACGGGGTGTCGAATGCGGACGAATGGCGTGATGGCACGGACCCGACGCGTGCCGCGAGCGCCCTTCGGATCCTGGGGATGCGCTGGACGGCCTCGGGCGCGACGTTTCGGGTGCCCGTGATCCCGGGGCGACGACACGAGGTGGAGACCAGTGCAGACCTTCGTTCGTGGCGGGTGGCGTTTGGGCGCATGAGCTATCCTGGCGACGGCACGGTGGAGTGGGTGGAGGAAGACCCGACGATGCCCCCTATGGCGCCGGTCGCGCGCTTCTACCGGGTGGTGACGAGCGATTGACGGCTACCGTGCGGGGGCGCCCCGGATGGCGACCACGACGGCAGCGAGGATGACAACGCCGCCCGCGACGCGCAGCGCGAACGTCCGACGGCCCACGGAGGCTCGCTCCGTGTTGCCAAACCAACGCCCCGCCCACCACACCAAGGCCAGGCTCCACAGGCCGCGGGTGCCATAGACGACGTTGACGCCTGCCGCGTCGCGCCAATGGCCAATGGACCAGGTTACGAGAATCGCCTGCAAGGCGGAGCAGATGGTGGCTTGCCCGATCCATTTCCAAGCCGCCTTGGGTGCCCGAAGGGAGGCGCGCCCAACGACCGGCAGGAACACCAGGGACTCGGCGGCGAGCGCCAGGAAGAGGAGCGGCAGGAAGTTAAACGTCCCGAACGGCGCCGCCCAGAGCTGGATCAGGACGTCCGTGAACGCAAAACACAGGGCGCACCCCAGCGCGAGCAGGATCGTCAGGCCCGTCCGTCGGCCGCCATGCCAGTCGGCCGCGCCCATCACCAGCACCCCGCCCGTGGCCAGCGCCGCCGCCACGAACTGCGCGGGAGCCACCGGCCAGTCGAAGACGACCCGTCCCAGCAACGCGACCATCACCACCTTGGCCCCCAGCAGCGGCGTCGCCACCGACACGTCCCCGAGCCGCAGCGACAACACGTTCAGCAGGTGTCCGAGCACGAACGTCGTGGCGGTGATGGCGGGCAGGTGAACGAGGCCCCATGGAACCGGGCGTGAATCCACCCAGAACAAGGGGAGGAACGCGACCGCAAGGGCGACGTTGTTGAGGATGACGGCATGGGCAATCCCCGCGCCCTCGGCAAACGCCCGCTTGTACACCAGCGAACCCACTGCAAAAGCCACGGCCGCCACCAAGGGCACCAAGAGGTACAACGTCATGCGACGGGCTTCCCCAGCCCCTCGATGGCCGCCATGAGCGTGTCCGCCACCTCTTGGTAGATCGCCTTGAGCCGTTCCTTTCCACAGCCGCCCGCCTCCTGCCGCAGGGCTGCGAAATCCATGGGACTGCCGTAAACGACAATTACCTGCCTGTGCCGAGGCCAGGCATGATGTCGTCCCCATGCCTCGAATGCCCCCACCACGCACACCGGCACCACCGGTGCGCTCGACTTGATCACGGTGAGGCCGATGCCCGCCCGCGCCGGCTTCACCTTGCCGTCGGGCGAACGTGTCCCCTCGGGAAACAAAAGGATGCCCTCGCCCGCCGAAAGACGGTCGAGGATCGCCTTGAGGCCCGCACCGCCGCCGCCATCCCGGTCCACGGGAACCGCATTGAGCTTGCGAATGATCCACCCCAGCAGCGGGATGTCGAAGAGCGACTTGCGCGCCAGGAAGTGAATGCCCCGCGGCAACGCACAGCCGACCAAAGGAGGGTCCGCGAAGCTCACGTGGTTCGAGGCCAGGATGACGGGGCCGGTGCGCGGCACGTTCTCGATCCCTACCACCCGGAGCCGGAACCAAGCCCGGGCGAGGCCCAGCACGACGACGGCGCACGTCCGGTAAAGCCAACCGGCCGTGGGCACCCCCGTCGCTTCCCGTCGTCGCGTCATCTCACTCGATTTCCACCCGGAGCCCGTCATGCGCGAGGATTACCCCGTCCGGCATCTCGGCCTGGTCGCGGTCGTGGTCATAGTCATGCGTCAGGTGCGTAAAGAAGGTGCGCGACGCACCGATGCGCCGGGCTGCCGTCAATGCCTCATCCAGGCACATGTGCGTCGGGTGCGGGTCCCGTCGCAGCGCATCCAACACCGCCACCTCGCAACCTCGCGCGGCATCCAGGGCATCCGGGGTCACCTCCTTGCAGTCGCTGTAATACGCCAACCGCCGTCCGCCATGCTCGAAGATCAACCCCAGCGTCTCGATGCTCCCGTGCGGCAACGGGAAGGGACGCACGTGGATGTCGCCCACCATGAAGGGGCCCTCGATGACATGCGGGACCGGATGGAAGTACGACCGCGGAATGGGCCGCCCATCGAAGGCATACTCATAAACCCGGCGCAGGTCCCGCAACGTCGCCTCCGACGCATAGACCGGCAGAGGCCCTCCCCTCAGGTCACACACACGGCGGCAGTCGTCCATGCCCATGATGTGGTCCGCGTGCGCGTGTGTGACGAGGACGGCATCCAGATAGCCCAACCCTTCACGAAGCATCTGCATGCGGAAGTCCGGCGTCGTGTCCACCACGATTCGGGTCTGGTCCGTCTCGACGTAGATGGACGAGCGGAGCCGGTGGTTCCGTGGATTGGCGAGGAAGTCGGCAGGGTAGGCCTTGCCGATGATGGGAACGCCCTGGGAGGTGCCGGTGCCAAGGAACCGGAACGAGAATGACATCGGACCCAGAGGATGCGTGGGTCCCGGGAAAAGGCGAGCGAGCAATCGCCAACTTGGCGAGGGGAGAGTCCCATCGAGGGGATGGGCACCCCACGGGGGAATGTCGGCGTGGGGGCGAAGGCCAAGGGCTCAGAGGGGCAAAGCGGCCCGCCCATCGACGCGAATCGCTAGCGTCCCTCGGTCAGTCCAGCGGGCAACCCAGACTCCCAGCTCTTGGGGGTGGACCAAGGGCGGGTGCTCAGCTCGTCCTCGGACTTGCAGCCGACGCACAGGAGGCCGGCCACCGAAAGGACGCAGAGACCAGCGAACCACCGACTCGTCTTCATGAGTCGGCTAATACAGGACTTGGTCGTTTTCCGCAACGCGGACATCGCCCTGCTTCCATGCCGGGAGGATGTTGGCGATGGCGCGGTTGGCCTCGACGGAGATGACGGCCACCTTGCCCACAAGCTTGTTGCCGCGCCGGACCAGAAACTCGCCGCGTTCCTTGACGCCTTGGTTTTCGCCGATGTCGAGGAGCACGAAGTCCTGAAGCGGCCCGACCGCCAGGATGTTGCCCTTGAGGCCGTCCGGCATCTTCACCTTCTCGTCGGGTGCCTCGTACTTGGCGAGGCGGTTTTCCAGTCGTCCAATCCGCTTGAGGAAGATGGCCTTCTCGTCCTCGAGGGCGGCCTTGGCCTCGGCGGTCTTCTTCAGGTCGGCCCGGATCTGGACGACTTGGTCGG
>JBJSZF010000499.1:0-3791 GCA_046090125.1 Verrucomicrobiota bacterium | reverse complement strand
GCAACCTCGACGGCTGGGTCAACGTCAACTGCGCGCCCGAGACCTTCGTCGTCCGCGATGGCGTGCTCCATTGCGACGGCATCCCCACCGGCGCGCTGCGCACGACGCGCCCATTCGAGAACTTCGTCCTCGAGCTGGAATGGCGGCACATGAAGTCCGGCGGCAACGCCGGCGTGTTCATCTGGTCCGGCCCGCTTCCCGCCCCGGGCCAACCCTTCCTGCGCGCCATCGAGGTCCAGGTCCTCGACCACGGCTACGGCAAGTCCGACTGGTTCACCACCCACGGCGACATCTTCCCCATCCACGGCTCCACGATGAAGCCGTTCAGCCCCAGCAAGGGCGACCGCAGCTTCCCCCGCGAGCTGCGCAGCAAGGGGACCAACGAGTGGAACCACTACCGCATCGTCGCCACCAACGGCGTCCTCCGCCTCTCCGTCAACGGGGCCGAGGTCTCCGGCGGCTCCGACTGCAACTGGCGCCGCGGCTACATCGCCCTCGAGTCCGAGGGCGGCGTCGTCGAATGGCGCAACCTCCGCATCCAACGCCTCCTCCCCAACCGCGCCACGCCGGAGCAGTCCGCCCCCGACGCCGAGCCGTGGTCCTGCCTGTACGACGGCCGTTCCCTCCGCCGCTGGACCGCCTCCGACGCCGCGCGCCGCGCTTGGAAGCCCTCCGACTGGACCCTCCGCGCCGATGCCGTTCCGTCCGAGGCCGACCGCGCCGACGCCACGCTGTGGTCCGAGGCCACGGGCTCCTCGGACGCGTTCATCGACTGGCAATGGGACGCCAAGTCCGGCGCGCGAACGGCCCCGATGGTCCTGCGTGTGGCCGGAAAGACGCCGGGGCCAGTGATCGAGCTGCCCGCGTTTGAATCCGGCCTCAAGGAGGGTTGGAACCGGATCTCCCTCCATCGCACCGCCACCGGCCTCGACGTGCGGCTCAACAACGCGGCGGCCGGGTCCGTGGCGTTGCCGGTCAAGGCCCGGTTCCATGTCGGCCTTCGGCCCGGGCCCGCGCGCACCACCGTGGCCAGCCCGTTCCTCAAGGACGACGACCGCAACCGCCGTTGGTCGCTGCCCAAGGCCAAGTAACGGCCACCGGAGCTTCATGCGCACGGCGATGGGCCGTTGCCTTGCCGCAGGCCCATTTCATCGACGCACCCCATGGAAGATTCAGCCGACATTCCCGGCCCGTCGTCGTTGCCGTCATCGCCGCCGCGTCGGAGGGGTGGGCGTTGGCGTTGGTGGATGACCCTGTTGGTGCTGGCGGCTCCCATCGCCGTGTGGACGTGGAGCAATCACGTCGCCAGCCAAGGGTTGCTCAACCGCTTCAAGGCCCAGGGCCTGCCCACGACGCCCGCCGAGCTCAACCGCTGGTATGCGCCCGTCGCCCCGCAGGACAACATGGCCTTGCCCCTCATCGACGCCGCCGGGGCCGTGCGCTCGCCCGTCAGCAAGGGCAGCTCCAACTTCCCCTACTTCTCCGGGCGCATCCCATGGCCGGGCACCACCAACACGTTGCCGGGGCCGCCCCACCCGGTCCCGCCGGAGGAACTGGCCCGATGGCGCAAGGTCGTGGAAGGCATGCCCGAGGCGTGGGCGGCGTTGGAGCGGGCGCGGGGACGTCGGCTGTCACGCTACCCGATCGACCTGAGGTCGGGCTTCCTGACGACGTTGCCGCACCTGGCGCAGACGAAGCTCCTAGCCCAGGCGTGCGCGCTGCGGGCCTTGGTGGCCATCGAGGACGGCAAGCCCCAGGACGCCGCCCTGGCCATCGGGGACGGGCTGCTGATCCATGAGTCGCTCCTCCCGGAGCCGCTGTGGATCTCCCAGTTGGTGGGCATGGCGTCCCTGTCGATCACGCTCGACGGGGCCACCGACGTGCTGTCGGCCGGGCCGTTGCCCGTGGATTCCCTGGAGCGCCTGCAACGTCGGCTGGAATCCTTCGCCACGACGAACCGCTTCGCCGGGGCCATGGTGGGCGAGCTGAGCTGCATGATGGAGGGCTTCCATGGAAGCCCGATGGACCAGGCACGCGCATGGGGCTTCGGGGCGGGACCTGGCTTTGGACCGGGTGCACCCGCCGGCCCGCAGTTGATCCACGCCACGTTGATGGCGCTGTATTCGGCCCTGGGGTTGAACGCCGCCGACGAGCGGTTCTGCCTCACCACCCTGGGGCAAGCGATCGATGCGTCGCGGTTGCCATGGCCCAAGGCGCGGATGGCGGACCCGCCCATCACCGCGTTGCTGGGGGAGACCGAGGGCCTCGCCGGCGTGCTCAAGGGCCGCTTCAAGAGCCGCATGTTCCTTCCCTCGCTGGACAACGCCCTCACCCGGGACGGCGTCCACCTGGCCAAGCTACGGCTCGGCGCGGCCATGCTGGCCATCGAGCGATTCCGGGCCTCGCACGAGGGCCGCGTGCCGGATCGTCTCGAAGACCTCGTGCCCGCGTACCTCAGCGCCGTCCCCGAGGACCCCTTCGACGGCAAGCCCATCCGCTACCAACGTTCCCCCGAGGGCTACAGCCTCCACAGCGTGGGCACGGACTTGCGCGACGACGACGCGCGCACCCGGCCCCGGGCCAAGTCTTCGGCCGCCGCCGAGCTCGACGTCGTGCTGCGCGTGCGACGGCGGTAGCAAGGTCGGCCGGGCGCAACGGGCACGCCGTGGACCCGTCCCGGAAACGGGATCGCGGATGCACCCGACGCGGGGACGACCGCCATGCCCGGCCGGCAGGGGCTCGCAAGGACGCCGCAGTGCCCCGCCCTTCGAGTCCCTCCGCCATGGGCGGAAGCCCGCGCGTGCCGCAAACCAAGGCGCGCCGCCAAGCCATCGCCAGGAGACGCAAGACCACCGATTTGGACCGCCGGATGGTTTCGCCGGTGTTTCGCCGGCCACGCCCAGCACTCGTGTCAGCGCGTTGCGTTGAATCCCGCACCGAACATCCCCATGCCCGCCATGGGTAACCGCCCGGCGCATGTCGGGATGGCACCGTCCCTTTGTCCTCCAGTCCCGCCGCCATTTGATGAACTCCGTGCCCGAACCTTGACGCTGCGGGGTTGTCCATGGCTCCATCCTCCGGCGTCGATTACGGAGAGGTGGCCGAGTGGCTGAAGGCGCTGGTTTGCTAAACCGGTTTACGGTCAAAAGCCGTAACGAGGGTTCGAATCCCTCCCTCTCCGCCACGCTAACCCATCCACGAGCTCCTCGATTCCCGCTCCCCGGTTCCCGCGCCCCCGCCATGCCCGCGCCGACGGCATCTCACGGAGGCACGGCGAACGAGGGGTGGGAATGGATCCCAAAACTTGGCCCATCCGACGTTGCTGACACCCCTCCGGGGTGCTGGAGGTTTTGTGGGGTGCTGGATTCCGGTGGTGTCGCTTCGCTCAACCACCGGCTACAGTCTGGCATCCCTTCGGGATGCACTTGGGGTGCGCCCGAGGACGGGCGCGCTCCCAGCGTCCCCCGCTCCCCGCTCCCCGCTCCCCGCTCCCCGCACCAGCGCCCTGCCCGGGCCGACGGCATCTCACGGAGGCACGGCGAACACGGGGTGGGAACGAATCCCGCAAGTCGGCCCATCCCTCGTTGCTAGCACCCCTCCGGGGTGCGGGAGGTTTTGTGGGGTGCTGGATGCCGGTGGTGGCGTTTCGCTCAGTCATCTGCTATGGGCTGGCATTCCTTCGGGATGCACTTTGGGTGTGTCCGAGGATGGGCGCGCTCCCCGCGTCCCCCGCTCCCCGCTCCCCGCTCCCCGCTCCCCGCACCAGCGCCCTGCCCGGGCCGACGGCATCT
>JBJSZF010000498.1:0-29058 GCA_046090125.1 Verrucomicrobiota bacterium | reverse complement strand
GCAAGACCAAGACCGTCTAGGCACCCTCCTCCGCAGGCCCGGCGCGCCGCATGGCCCGCCGGGCCTTCTTGCTGGTTTTTCAACGTGTCCGCGGCGGGTGTGCCCTTCGCGCGCCCCACAACGCGAGGCGCTCCGGATGGTTGGGCACGCACAACGTGCGAGGCCTCCGGCACGGATGTCCGACATGTCACCGAAACCTCGGAGGTTTGGAGCCCAATCCGAGCGTGGGCATCCCAGAACGCTCACCCAACCGGATAAACCGGCAGTCTCCAATCCCCACCACCTAGGCCCGAGGACGCTCGTGGAATCCGTGGTCGGACCACTTTATCAACAGTCCCTAGGCCCCCGGGTTGACCATCCGTGTTTTGGGCTTTTTCGGGGTGTCCGGCCGCCCGCTGGATGTGCCTCATCTTGGGCAGGGGGTGTCCGGCAGGCGGATACCCCCGCCACCGCCCCCCAGTTCGCCCAAGCCATGGCGACCTGACACCAGAATCCCGTTCGCGGTTATCCTAAGATGTTGGCGAGGTCCTCAGCATGTGCCGGGCGACCGCATCCGCGAAGCGCAGGCCCTGCGGGGTGAGGCGGAAGCGGTCCGGCAAGACCTCGGCCCAGCCTTGTCGGGACAGTTGCTCGAGGTCGCCCGCCCATTCGTTGCGGAGGTCGAAGCCGGTGCGCTCCCGGAAGGCCGCGAACGGCCAGCCGGCGTTCATGCGAAGGCCGAAGGCCGCCAGCTCGCCGGCACGCGCCAAGGGCGGGAGGGTCTCGGCGAAGTCCTTGGCGCGATGCCCGCGCAGCGCTTGCTCGGTGTAGAGCACGGTGCTGGCGCGGTTGCGGGAACGAACGCCATCCACGTACTCGGACGCGCTGGGGCCAAGCCCGAAGAAGTCGAGGCCGCGCCAGTAGGCGACGTTGTGGCGGCAGGCGAACGCCGGGATGTTGGGCAACGGCACGGGGATCGGCGTGTTCGGGCGGGCGTCGCGCCCGAAGTTGGCGACCTCGTATTGCCGGAAGCCCGAGGCATGGGCGCGCTCGACGAGGCGCTCGTACTGGGCGCAGGCCAGCTCCTCGTCCACGTCGAACTCCCCGGCCTTGAGCTGCTCGAAGAGCGGGGTGTCGTCCTCGTAGATGACCTCGTAGCAACTGAGGTGCTCGGTGCCGAGGGCGAGGGCCTCGTCGAGGGTGGCGTCCCACATGGCCATGTCCTGGCCCGGGATGGCAAACATGAGGTCAATGCTGAGGTTGTCGAAGCCCGCCGCGCGAAGGGTGTCGATGCTCTGGAACACCTGCTCGCGCGAATGCACGCGCCCGAGTCGCTCGAGCAGGCGGACGTCGAGGGATTGAACGCCCATCGAGATGCGGTTGACGCCGGCCGAGCGCAGGAGGCGGGCCTTGTCGGCGGAGACGGTAGCGGGGTTGCACTCGACGGTGAACTCGGCCGCTCCCAGCAGGCCGTTGCGGCGCATGGCCTCGAGCACGGTCTCCCAATGATGAATGCTGAGGAGCGACGGCGTCCCGCCCCCGAAGAACACCGTGTCCGGACGGCACCGCGGGGCGACGAGCGCCATCTCGTGGACGAGGGCGTCCACGTAGCGTGCCACCTGGTCGCCCGACGGCGTGGCGGAGTAAAAGGCGCAATACTCGCACTTGTGCGAGCAGAAGGGGACGTGGACGTAGAGGTGGCGGACGGGCGGCTGGACGGAAGGCGTCACCATGGGAGGCGCTTACTCGACGGCAAGGACGTGGTTGAGGAGGTGGGGCAGTTGCTCGAGAAGCCCCGCCTCGGCGGCCACGAGGCTGGCCCCCGCCGCCAGCGCCGCATCGCAGAGCTTCTTGTTCTTGGAGTCGCAATAGCCCAGCACAGGGATGTGGCGGACGACGGGGTCGCGGCGGATCTCGGAGATAACCGGGCAGGTGTCCCCGGTCCGGAGGGCCAGCTCCATGAGAACCACGATGGGCATCTGGGCTCGGACCTCGGGGAGGACTTGGTTGGCGAGCTTCACCTCGCTGACGCGCCAGCCGAGGTCGGCAAGGCGGAAGGGCAGGCGGCTGCCGGGCAGGAGTTTCTCGTAGAAAACAATGGCGAGCGGCTTCGTCACGACGCGGGGCACGGTGGCCAAGGGGTCGTGCGAACGCAAAAGGGAACTGGGCCGGCCGTGCCCGGCTCCCGCAGTCCCATCACCCGCGCCACATGGCCCGGCCGTCAAGGCGCGGCGGAACCGGGCGCCCTTCCAGGCCATGCACCCACGGCGCCCTTGCCCGGCGCCTTCTCGATGGGCTCGGTGGTGGGGTCGCTCAGGGTTTCCAGGACGGACCGGGCGCGCGTGGGCTCGCCTTGCCGCAACGCCGCAAGGGCGGCATGGATGGCGGCGAGGAGAAAGTCCGCGTCGCCCGTGCCACGGTCCACGCGGTCCAGGAACGCCGCGAGGTCGATCACCTTGCTGCGCGCCTCCATGAAGTAGAGGTCGAGGACTTGTTGTCGTGTCATGGTCGTGCGGGGGTGCCGTTGCGGCTTAGCGAAGGGTGAAGCGCGGGCTTTGGGAGAGGAACCGCACCGGGTTGGCGTAGATGACGCGGTCGATGCCCTCGGCGGTCCATCCGCGCCGCCTCATTTCCAGCGCCGTGCGCGGGATTGCCAAGGGGACGCTCTCGCCCCAGTCGCAGGCCGAGTTCATCCACAGCCTTTCCGATCCGAACATGTCCAGGATGTCCACCGCGCGCGCGGGGGTGCACTTGCTGATTGGGTACAACGTCATGCCGCCCCAGTGCCCGCGGTCCAGGACCATCCGGGCGGTGTGCTCCTCCACGTGGTCGATCAGGACACGCTCGGGCCGGATCCGGGAGTCCGCCCGGAGGACGTCGAGGATGAGGCGCGTGCCCTTGAGCTTGTCCTCCAGGTGGGGCGTGTGGACGAGGATCAGTTGGTTCTCCCGGGCCGCGAGGTCCACGTGCATCTCCAGCACCTTCACCTCGTTGCGGGAGTTCTTGTTGAGCCCGATCTCGCCGATGCCCAGCACGTTGGGCCGCCCCAGGAACTCCGGGATCAACGACAGCACGTCGCGCGCAAGCCCCACGTCCTCCGACTCCTTCGGGTTGATGCACAACCAACAGAAGTGGGGCAGCCCATACTTGGCCGCGCGCGCCGGCTCATATTCGGTCAGTTGCCGGAAGTAGTCCCGGAATCCATCGGCCGACGAACGGTCAAACCCCGCCCAGAACGCCGGCTCGCACACGGCCGCGCACCCCGCCGTGACCATGTCGAGGTAGTCGTCCGTCGTGCGGCTGACCATGTGACCATGAGGCTCGATGTAGCGCATGCGTTGGACCGAAACCCTGCCCACGAAGGCGTTTCAAGTCGAGTCGGGGCATGAACCAATGGTGCCCTTGCCTATTCCCCGGCCTCTCGCAACGCCGCGTCGATCAATTCCCGCCTCAGATAGATGCCGTGGCCCACCAACGCATCCAGGGCTGGCTTCAGCGCAGCGATCAGACCTCGTCGCTTGGCAAGGCCGAGCAGCGCCACCGTTCCCAGGCGTCGCAATCCTAGCCTCTCGGCCAGCTTACGAGCCCGCAGATCATCCAACAGGAGGACAGCTCCCGGACGGACCTGCGCCATGGCGATCGACTCCGCCTCTCCCTGCCCGACGAACAGCAGCAGTGGCTCGACGGTACCAGCGCCCACGTCCTCAACCTCCATCCACGCTTGGACTGCGACCGCTTTCGCACCCGGGGCGTCGGATCGCGCATGGGTGACCTCCATCCACACGGCCCTGGGCACCAGGACCTTCTTGGCCAGCAATGGCAGCAACTCCAGCAATCCGATCCGTGCCAGGCCGATCAAGGGTCCGCTATCGGCTATGATGATCTCCTCTGAATGCATCGAGCTCGGCCTTGATTTCGTCGTCGTCCAAGTTAATGACCGGCATCTGGAGCCTGCCCAAGGCATCCATGAACAGGACCTTGTTCCATCCGGCCAACTCGGCTGCCTTGCCTACGGAAAGCCGCCCAATCTCGAAGAGCCGGACCGCCAGTTGAAACCGCAATTCCGACTCCACTTCTTCCCGAGACCGCCCGCCCGTCGCCACCCATTCATCGGGATACCGGATGCTCACTTCTCCCATGGAAAAAGGCTCTACCACCCCGCCGCACGCGTGCAAGAGCGCACGGGACTCCCAGCGCAAAACGGCCTTCGCCGCGTTTCTTCGGGGTCAACCAAGGCGGGGATCATCGCGAATCCAAGGCCCACCCACGGTGCCATGCCGTGCTCAAAACCAGGTGCCCGGGCAATGATCGGGTGTCGCCCGACGAAGACGTCCAGGAGCCCCAAGAACGACCATGAGAATCCTTTTGCACCCTTCGTGGCCCACCCTGCCCGCTACCGACCCACCTTCGACCACCGGCCCACCCTGGTTCACTGGCCCCCCGACGAAACCTCCACCGTGTACCGGATGAACAAGGCCACCTTCCGCCCGCCGAGCGACCGGGCCCGCACCACCCCCTCAAGGCCCGAGACACGCGTCGCCGCCCCGACAGGCCCCACCAAGGCCAGCTTGTCGTCCGCCATCTTCGCCGCGACCGCACGCACCACCGATGTGCGATGCTTCTCCGGATCCAACACCGCCACGGTCGGGCTTCCCACCTCCGCCTTGCCGCGGTTGGGCGGCCGCCACGTGGCCACCCATTGCGCCGCGCGCCCCGCCGCGCTCGCAGGGGCCTCCGTCGAATCCTTGAACGGCACCATCACGAGCACCGTCGCGCCGCCATCCCCTCCGAACAGGGACACGTTGCCGGAACGTAGGGGCAACTCGGCCGCCAATCGTTCCGGGTCGCGCACCACCCACATGCCCTCCTGCGAGGGAAGGCGTCCGGCCGCATCGGCCGCCGCCCGCGCCTCGTCCCAAGCTGACGCACCGGAGGACTTCAGCCCCGATCCGCCCTCGCACGAAAAGCGGACGGGCACGGCCAGCCAGTCGGCCTCCACCTCCACGGATGCGGCTACGACGGGCGCGGCGGCCGGGGCCAACGCCCACGCCGACGACGCGTCGGCGGCCCTTGCGACGGCCATTGCCCAAAGCACCGCCGCAACGGCCACCACGGCGGATGCCCAGGCGCCCCGCGGCGCCACCTGGAGAATCGTGGGGTAGATCATGGCATCAGGCTGACAGCGCCCAACCCGCAGCGTCCAATCCTCATCCGCCGTTGCATGTCTGCCGCCACGCCGTCGCCTACAAGCGCCCGCGTCCATGATTCACCACCCGCCCCGCGCCCGAGCCTTTGACTCGCGCGCGTCCGCCCGTGTAGGAAAGGGCCATGGTGAAGGCATCCGGATGGGCGCGCGCGGGGTTGGTCGCGACGGGCACCGTCGTGGCGGCGGGACTGGCGGCGCTGCCGTGGTTCTGCCTGAAGGCGGGGTTGCTCACCCATGTGGGCGTGCCGGCCTTCGCCATCCTCGTGTTGGCCGACGCCATCATTGTGTTGGCCATCCTTGGGCGCGTCGTCACGGGGCGCCCGTAGCAACGCGCCAAACGCCGCGGGCGGCTGGACCTTGCGTCCCCGCGTGAGACAACGGTTCTGGCCCCCCATCGGCCCGACGTGGCACCTTGCACCCCGTCGTGCGAGCCCAGTGGCAGCAGTTTCTCGAGGCGGCGGAAACGAGCCTCCTCAAGGTCATCTTTGAGCAACGTCCCACCCGAAAGGAGGCGTTGCTTCAAGGCGTCCTGTTCGCGCTGGCCCAGGTCTTTGCGGCCGCCGTCAAGCTGCGACGCGTCCTCTACAACGCCCGCATCCTGCGCGACGCCACCCTCGGCGTGCAGGTCATCGCCGTCGGCAACCTCACCGTGGGCGGCACCGGCAAGACCCCCGTCGTCGAGAAGTTCGCGCGCGCCCTCCAGGACGCCGGGCGAAAGGTCGCCATCCTCTCGCGGGGCTATCGCTCCAAGCCCAAGCCCCTCCACCGTCGCCTCCTCGACACGCTCCTGCTGCGCGACGACACCACCCCGCCCCGCATCGTCAGCGACGGCCAGTCGCTCCTCCTCGACTCCCTTTCCTCCGGCGACGAGCCCTACATGCTGGCGTCCAACCTCCGGGACGTCGTCGTGCTCGTGGACAAGGACCGCGTGAAGGCCGGGCGCTACGCCGTGGAGAAGTTCGGGTGCGACACGCTGCTGCTCGACGACGGGTTCCAGTACTGGCGCCTGCGTGGCCGACGCACCGACGTGGTGCTCGTGGATGCCCAGCAACCCTTCGGGAATGGATTCATGCTCCCCAGGGGCACCCTGCGCGAGCCGCCCTCCCACCTGCGCCGCGCCAACGTCGTGTTCCTCACGAAGGTGGACCGTTCCAACGCCGCCCGCTCCCGGTCGGTGGACGACCTGCGCGCCAAGGTCGCCCAGCTCAACCCCAGCGCCGAAATCATCGAGTGCGTCCACCGCCCGCTCTACTTCGAGAACGTGTTCTCCGGCGAACGCCACGGGCTGGACATCGTCCAGGGCCGCCAGGTGGCCTCGCTCAGCGGCATCGCCCAGCCCGAGAGCTTCGAGTCCAAGCTCGTCGAGCTCGGCGCCGAGATCGTCCTCGCGCGCCGCTTCGCGGACCATCACCGGTTCGACCAGCAGGAGATCCTCGAGGCCATCAACCGTGCCAAGAAGCGCGGAGCCACTTGCCTCCTCACCACCCAGAAGGACGCCGTCCGCTTCCCCAAGATCGACCGGCGCGACCTCCCCATCCTCTTCATGCGCGTCGAGATCCAGGTCATCGCCGGCGCCGAGGGCTTCGAGGACTGCGTCTCCCGGATTTGCTTTCGATGATGGGTCGCCGACCCGCCCCTTGGCTTGGGGGATCGAGGGCGGGCGCTTCCCACGGAGCCGGGACGGCTCCGCCACCTTCGGCTCACGCCTTGGGCTGGGCCGCCTTCACCTCCAGGTGCAGGTCGCGGAGCTGGCGCGACGATGCCGGCGAGGGCGAGTCCGTCATCAGGCACGTCCCCTTCGCGGTCTTCGGGAACGCGATCACGTCCCGGATGCTGGTGGTCCCGCAAAGGATCGCGCACAGGCGATCAAACCCCAGGGCGATGCCGCCATGGGGCGGTGCGCCGTACTGGAACGCGTCCAGCATGTAGCCGAACCGCAGCCGGGTCTCGTCCGGGGGAATCTGGAGGATGTCCTCGAAGATCGTCTTCTGGACGTCCGGCTGGTGAATCCGGATGGAGCCGCCGCCGAGTTCGACGCCGTTCACCACGATGTCGTAGTGCTGGCCGCGCACCTTCTTGGGATCCTGCTTGAGCCACGGGATGTCCTCGGCCACCGGCGCGGTGAACGGATGATGGCTCGAGTACCAGCGGTTCATCTCCTTGTCGAAGGACAGCAACGGGAAGTCCACCACCCACAGGAAGTCGAACCGGCGCGGGTCCAGCACCAGGCGGCCCTGCGACTTCAGCACGTCCGCGCAATACAGCCGGATCTTCCCGAGAATCTCACAGGCGTTCAGCCATTGGTCGGCGGCGAACAGGATCAAGTCGCCCTCCTCGATGCCCAGCCCGGACACGAGCGCGTCCTTCTCGGCCTGGGTGAAGAACTTCACGATGGGCGACTTCCACTCGCCGTTCTCCACCTTGATGTACGCGAGCCCCTTCGCGCCGAAGCTCTTCGCGTGCTCGGTCATCGTCTCGATCTGGCCCTGCGTGGCTCCGGCCAGGCCCTTCGCGTTGATGGCCTTGACCACGCCCCCCCCCGCCACCGTCCCCGCGAACACCTTGAACGACGAGGCGCGGAACGTCTCCGTGAAGTCCACCAGCTCCATCCCGAACCGCGTGTCCGGCTTGTCGATGCCCCATCGGTTCAGCGCCTCCTCGAAGGAGATGCGCTTGAACGGCGTGGGGATGTCCATGTCCAGCGCCGTCTTCCACACGCGCCGCAGCAACCCCTCGATCAAGGCGTAGATGTCCTCGCGGTCGATGAACGACATCTCGATGTCCACCTGCGTGAACTCCGGCTGACGATCCGCCCGCAGGTCCTCGTCCCGGTAGCACCGGGCGAGCTGGAAGTATCGTTCCACGCCCGACACCATCAGGATCTGCTTGAACTGCTGGGGCGACTGCGGCAGCGCGTAGAACGTCCCGGGCTCGCGCCGGTTCGGCACCAGGAACTCGCGAGCGCCCTCCGGCGTGGACTTGAACAACGTGGGCGTCTCCACCTCCAGGAATCCCTGCTCGTCCATGTACTGCCGCGTGGCGATCGCCACCTTGGACCGCGTGCGCAGGTTGCGCGCCATCTCGGGCCGCCGCAGGTCGAGGTAACGATGCTTGAGCCGAAGCTCCTCGTTCACCTTGTTCGCGACCTCCGGGTCGTCGATCGAGAAGGGCAACACGGCCGCGTGGTTCAAGACCTCGACCCCGCTCACCAAAACCTCCACCTCGCCCGTCGCAATCTTCTCGTTGCGCGTGCCCTCCGGCCTCGGCCGCACCGTCCCGGACACGCGGATCACCGACTCGCTGTGGAGCCGGCTGGCCTGCTCGAAGGCCTCCACCGGCAACACCGACGGGTCCAGCACCGTCTGCGTCCGCCCCTCGCGGTCCCGCAGGTCGATGAAGATCAGTCCGCCAAGGTCGAGCCGGGAATGGACCCAGCCATCGAGGATTACGTGGGCCCCCGCGTGCGCGGGGCGAAGTTCATTGCAGTGGTGCGTGCGCTTCATGCATTGCTGCGGGCCGTCTCGCCCGCCGGAAGCCTCATCCTGCGGCCAACCCGGTCCCAGCGCCAAGCCGTATCCATGCGTGGTCCCGAAGCAACCACGCCCGAGCTCCCGAGTCGCCCCGCGACCACCGAACGGATCCCACCCTACTCCGCCAACGTCGCCCAACGACGGGCCACCGTCACCAAGTGGGCATCCCCATCCCCCGTCCTCGCCGCGCCCGCAACGTCCGCAGCGGGCCCCCGGCCAAAGTATCGCGCCTCCAGCTCGCGGATCTCCACGTCGAGCGCCTCGCGCCGTTCCGGCCTCCACGTCAGGGACTCATCCCCCTGAATGCGCTGCAAGTAACGCAACGTGGTGAACGGCGTGCACGCCGCCGGCACCGGATGCCTCGGCGTCGCAACCGCCTCCGGGCCGGTGCGGCGGCGCAGCCCCCACAGACCAACCCCCAACACCGTCGCCACCAACACGCCCGCGACCCATCCCCATCCCCCCCCGCGCGCCGCCTTCATCCCCGCCACCGGAACCGCCGCCTGCACCACCTCGAGGTCTGCGTCCGCGTAGCGCTTGAACACGTTCGTCACGCCCTCCCGCCGCGCGCCCGGAAACCGGAACATTTGCGGGGCCACGGCACCCGGCTCAGCCCTCAACGCCAACACCAACGTCCGCTCCGTCACCGGCATCACCGCGTCGCCGCCCGCCTCCACCCGCGCCAACGACAGGCCCATGCCCGGCTTCCTTTCCACCCGATAACCCGGCAGCGACAGGTCCAGCAACTCATCCAACTCCGGCAGCAAGCCCAACCCCGTCGCCTTGATCTCCAGCCCGAGCTTCCCCTGCCCTGCCTCCCGGTCATCCAGCACCTGAACGCATTCCACGCCGGCCAGCGCGCGCGCCCCCCCCCCCTCCTCCGAGCGCGCATCCAGCATCTGCGCCTGCGACGTCACCGGCAGGATCACCGGCCCGTGCCGGTCCACGAAGTCCAGGTCCATCCTCAGCGATGGCAACCGGTCCACCGCCGCATCCCGCGCCTTCAGCAAGACATAGGCATACGGCGTCTCCCGCCACCCAGCCCTCCCAAACCCACGCGGCTCCACCCGCTCGTCATGAAACGTCACCGACACCACCTCGAAGCCCCGGTCCCACGTGGCCCGCAGGTGCTTCTCGAAGTCGTCCCGATAGTTCACCGGCGGCGTCCCATACGGGTTGTAGAAGTTCTGGAACTTCTGCTGGTTCTGCAGGTACTTCGCGAAGTGCCCGGACTCGCGCCCAATCGCCTCGGTGTACCGCAGCGCCACGTGCACCCCGAACGGCCCGCCATGTCCCACCTCCGCCGGACCGTCCAAGCGAACGTCCAACGTCACCTCCTGCATCAGGTCGTCGTAATGCCGGACCACCTTCCGCACCTCCGACACCGACGGATGCTCCCCGACCACCTGCAACCCCGCCCGCAGGTACCTCGGCTTCAGCTCCGGCTTGATCCCATCCATCCCAGACGCCACCGCCCGCCCAAACTCCGCCACGTGCGCTTCACGCACCGACACGGGCAACCCCTGCAACGCCGCCCGCACCCGCGCGAGGTGGTTCGTGTCCGGCTCCTGCTGTCGCGTCAGGTACGCCAGGTCGCTTGCCCCCAGCGTCGCGTTGAACCATTGCAGGAAACCCGACGCCGTCCGCTCCCCCTCTTCCATCGCCTCCACCCGGGCCGCGTACATCCCCACCGCCGACGCCATCGACCGGAACGCCGCGTCACGCTCCGTCGTGTACACCTTGAGGTCCACCTTGCGCCCGTAGTCGAACTCCGCCCGGTCGAACAACGTCGCGCCGCGGACCATCTGCAGCCGCCAATCGTCCGGGCGCGCCTCCACCGCCCGCTGGATCATCCCGGCCAACACCTCGTACCCGCGCACCACCTCCGCCTCCAACTCCCGGTCCGTCCGACGCGTCTTGGCTTCCTGCTGCAACCGTGCCTGCCGCCACGGCCCCGCCAGCCGCTCGCGCATCGTCTGCATCAATCCGGCCAACGTCCCCGCCGACATCTCGTCCACCGGCCCGAACACCCGCTCGATGTCTTCCTGCCGGAACACCTCCGCCGTGCTGTGCGCCGTGGTGAACGCGCTCACCACCACATCGTCCCGCACTGCCAGCGACATCCCGCGGAGCCGGGCCAACGCACCCGCCAAGTCCCCAAGGTTCCGCGCCTGCAACGATCGCGTCAGGGGAATCCCCGTCGGCACCTGCATCCCGGGATAGTAGTACCGCGGCATCATGTTGCGCACCGGCGGGTTGGGGTCATGGATGCGCGCCCAAGCCTGCAAGTAATCGTTCGCCACCCGCGTCGCGCGTTCTCGGTCGATTCGGGCGAGGACCTCAATCTCCCGCATCGTCCCGCCCAGGTCCTCCGCGCACAGCTCCAGGTCCGCCATCAACGCGTGCACCCGAGGCAAGACGCTCGCGTCCAACGCTGTCAGCCACCGTGGCTCCGGGCGCGATTCGCGAACCCGCTCCACGTCCAGCGCCGGAATCTGCCCCGGTTGCTGGAACATCTGCATGTCCTGGCCCCCACCCATGAAGATGGGGTTGCCAAACTCATCGAACTGCCGCCCCGGCCGCTGCTTCGGCCGATGCCGCGCCTGCGACAACTCCGCCTCCTGCAACCACGCAGCCGCCATGAGGTTCAGCGCCGGACGCCATGCGCCGGACGCATCCGGGGCCGCCTCCAACACGGCCCGCGCCATGTCCCGCTGCATCGCAAGGTTCGACGCCCGGCGCTCCACGTCCCGGCCCCCGGCATCCCGCGCCAGCACCTCCGCCATCGTCGCCAACACCAGCAAGCCCTCCGTTCCATCCCGCCCGAACGCCTCGGCCAACCACGCCGGCCCCATGTCCGCCTTCGCCATCGGCCACAGCTCCAGCATCCGCACCAACGCCTCGCGCCTCGCCTCGATGCGTGCCGCCTTCGTCCGCACGATGTCGAGGTTCACCTCCCACGCCCGCCGCAGGGCCGCAGCGCGTGCCCTCCCTTCGCGCACCCCCGCGAGGCTTTGCGCGTGCATCGCCAGCAACGGGAGGTCGTTCGTCCCACGCAGGTCCGCCAACGCCGGCAGGAACCGGCCCGCGTCCGCCGCACGCCCCGCCGCAAACAACAACCGCGCCGCCCGCAGGCGCCCCTCGCGATCCTTCCCGCCCAGCGAACCCACCCCCGACTCCAGCGACGCCATGAACGCCCCCGACGAGTTCCCCTTCGCCGTCGCCATCGTCAGCAATGTCCCCAGCGCCTGCACCTCCGCCTCCATCAACACGCCCGGCCGTGCCGACGCCAATCCCAGCACGTCGCCCGGCAACACGTAGGTCTCCGCGCGCGGCCCCCCTTGCTGCGCCGCCATCCCCTCGGGCATCTCCTCGCCCACGGCCTCCGCCTCGCCCTCGCCCCGGACCACCAGGATGCCCGGCGCGCCTCCTTCGCCCGCCCGCTGCATCCCGCGCGCCACGTGCAGGAACACCTGCGACACGTGATTCGTGGGCAGGCCCCGCAACAGCTCGCCCAACCCCGCCCAGTCGCCCATCTCCACGAACTGCTTCAACCGCACCGCCTCGTTCGTCTCCACCGTGCCCTTGCCCGCCGCGCCATTCGCCGCAAGGGCCCTCAACATCCCGGCCGGGCGCCGGTCAAACGTCGTCTTCAGCAACCGCTGTAACCGCTCGTCCGCCGCCGACGGCTTCGGCCCCTTCCCCGCACCGGCCACCACGGCGGCAGGAAGAACAACCGGGCCATCTTCCACCTCCGAAGCCACGGCCACCTCGACGCCGGCCACCTTAGCGCCCGAGGGAGCCGCGACGCGTATCCCCTGCACCAACTGCGCCGGAGCAAGGCCCTGGGCCGGGAACACCGTCGTTTGCGCCCCCGCTCGCGCCGCTCCCATGGCCGCCAAGCCGCCCAACACCCAGGCTCGCGCCCACGCGCCCCACCCCTCCCACACGCCCATCCGTCCACGCCTCGTTGTCATGGCTTGCACGCCCGACTCACGACCCACCCGCCGCCGGACGCTCCGCCTGCTGCGACCCGCGCGCGTCCTTCGGCTCCTTCGGCTCCGGACGTTGCTGGCTCTCGCGCTGCGCACGGCACTTCTGGCTGCAGTTCTTGCAGCCCGAGCACTTCTTCGGCAGCGGCAACCCTTGCAGCTCCGACAAGTCCATCTGCGCCAACCGCACCGTCGCCTCGAGGTTGCGCTGGTGATCCCCCACGCGCGCGTCCGCCGTCGCCGACGCATGCTCCGCCAGCAACCGGAAGTTCTGGCGCGCCTTCTCCGTCTGCGCCGTCCACTCCTCCCGGTCTGCCCCCTCCAAGCGCATCAGCCACGCCGCATGATACTGCGCCGACGCCAGCTCCTCGCGCACCGCCCCCTCCAGCCGGGCCAACCCCGCGTGGCCCTTCACGTCCGCCAACAACGCCTCCATGTCACCCATCGCCTCCGGCAACTCCCCCGTGAACACCCGCGCCCGCGCCTGCGCCAGCCGGATCCGCGCCCGCGCCTCCGTCGCGTCCGACGGCAACGCCGCCAGCGCCGCGTCATACGCCGCCATCGCCCCCTGCCAATCCTCCGCCGCCTCCGCCCGGCGCGCCGCCTCCAGCCGCGCGGCCCCATGGTCACGCCCCAACGCCGCGCGACCCGGCCCAAAATGATACGCGGCCAACGCCACCGGCAGCATCAACCACAACGACAGGAACCAACGCCTCTTCATGGATTCAACGGGGATGGATTTTCTTGGAATGTCGCGCCCGGAAGGGGCCGCCCACGGCGCCTTGTCAAGCCTTTTGCAGGCTGGCCCGACGCCCCGAAAAGGGCAAGCGCCACGGGCAAGCCCGCCAGCAACCCCGCGCCCGTGCCCGTGGCCGCCATCGCCCATTGCCGACGCCCCGCACCCGCCGCATCCCGCATGGGCATCACCCGCGACAACGCCGCCAGCTCCGCCGACGGCAGGTGCCGCGCATTCCCGTCGTGGTAGTTCCCTTGCAACCGCCCCGCCAACTGTCGCAGCGCGCCCGCATCCTGCCTCGATTGGTGCCCGTCGATGAACTTGCCCCCGGCTGCATCCCCCACTCCCACCACCAACGTGACCCCAAACGCCGGCGGCAACGCCCCAAGCCCCTGGTCCGGCACCGTGTCGCCGTCGCTCACCACCATCAACGTCGCCGTTCCGCGCCCCCATCCCTTCCCAAGGTCCGCCGCCACGCGCACGCCCTCCATGAGGCTGGTCTTGCCGGGCTCGAACGCGATCTCCAGCGGCAGGTCGTCCAGGATGTTCCGGATCACCTCCACGTCCATGCAATCCACCACGACCGGCCGCGCCCCCGAGTAGAACGCCACCACGCTCACCCGCACCTGGTCCAGGGCGATGCGCCCCAGCAACGACATCACCAACTCGCTCGCACGCCGCGCCCGCGTCATCAAGCGGTCCGGGCCCGCGTCCTTGAGCTGCATGCTCGGCGACACGTCCAACGCGATGACCAAGTGCCGCCATCCGCCCTCCGGCACCTCCTGCTGCCGCACGAAGAACGTCCCCAGCCCCAGCAACGTCGCCAATCCCCACGCCAACGCCCCCGACGCCATCGCCCGCGCCCACGGCACCGCCGCCACCCAGCCCCGAGGACCGCCCGCCAGCCCAAAGCCCAACCGTCCCAGCCGACGCATCCGCGTCACGTGCCAACCCTCCGCCAGCCCGGCCAACGCCGCCGCCGCGCACCCAATCACCTCTGGGGATGGAAGCCTCATCGTCTCGCTCCTCACCACGGCGTGTACCGCAGCCCCAGCGCCGCCAGCAGGTGCAATCCCAACAGCACCAACCCGCCCGCCGAAACCCAACGGTAGTCGTCCACCCATTCCGGCGCCGCCGGCCGCAGCCGCGCCTTCTGCATCCCGTCAATCTTCCGGAATACTTCCTTCAACGCGGCCGGGTCCCCCGCCGCAAACGCCGCGCCCCCCGTCAGCCGCGCGATCGTGAACGTCTCCTCCTGCGGCTGCCCCTGCGCCACGTGAATGTAATACACCACGATTCCCTCCCGGCTCAGCTCGTGCCCGATCTCCTCCGCCTGCCCGCCCAACAGGTCCTGGCTCTCGCCGTCCGACACCAGGATGATCATCCGGTCTCCCTCCGCCTTCGACGCCAAGACCGTCTTCACCGCCTGCAATGCCTTCCCAATCCGCGTCCCCGCCATGTACCGCGGCATCTTCTCCGGCCGCAGGAACGGGGCCGCCAACCGCAACGCCGACAAGTCCCGCGTCACCGGCACCCAATGCAGCACGTCGCTCCCGAAGATCGTCAGCCCGAACGCATCCCCCGGCCGTTGCCTCGTGAAATCCTGCAACGCCCGGATCGCCCCGTCCGCCCGGTTCCCGTCCCCAAACGCCTCCGTCATGCTCCCGGAAACGTCCATGCAGAACTGGATGTTGGTCACAAGGCGCTCGTCCTTGGGAACGTCCGACCGCTGCGGCCGCGCCAGCAACAGCAACGCTGCCGCCAGCACCATCGCCGGCAGGCTCGACGCCCCGTTCACCAGCCGGCCCAACCACCGTCCCCGCGGCCTTCCCGCATGGTCGAACGGCGCGCGCACCACATGGCCGCGCCGTTGCCATTCCCACAACACCAGCGCCACGGGCACCACCAACAACCCCAGCACCCACGGATGCGCAAACTGCACCTTCACGCCCCCCCCCCTTCCAGGGCGCGCGCCCCCTCGCCCTCGCCCGACGCCATCACGTCACGGTACGGAGCCAGCAAGGCCGCCACGTCCACCGTCGTCCCACCCTCCGGCCGGTGCAGCCATGACTCCAACGCCCGGATCAAGGCCCCCGCCTCCTCGTGCCCGCGCAGCCGACGCAACGCCTCGTCCATCGGCAATCCCTCCCAGCCCAGCCGCCGACGCCAATGTCCCAGCAACAACCGCTCCAGACGCGCCTGCCCTTCCAACCCCAGCTCCCGTCGCACCGCCAAGTCCACCAACGGTCGCAACCGTTCCTCCAACGTCTCCTCCCGCCTCACCACCACGCCCGTCGTCCCCGCTCCCGACTTCCGGCGCGTCAACCACCACCCCGCCAGTCCCACCACCCACGCCATCGCGGCCGCCACCAACATCGCCCGGTATCCCCCAAATCGTGACAATCCCGCCCCCGCCCCTTGCACCAGCGACCCGTCATGCCGCGCCGGCAACAACCCCGCCACCTCCACCACGATCGGCTCTAGGTTCGTCGCCACCCCGCCGCCCGGCAGCACCAACGACTCCCTCAGGTCATGCTTCCCCGGGACCAACCCCACGTACCGCAAGTCATACCGCGTCGCCGTCCCGTGCGGATACCGGTCCGCCACCCGCACCAACACCCTCGCGCGCTCCGTCACCGGCCGCGCCTCCACCCCCGCCACCGGCAACACCACCTCCAGCCGCCCCTCCATCCCCACCGTGGGCAACCCGCCCAAAACAACCCCCGCCCAAAGCAAGAGCATCCCCGCCGCCAACCCCCTCAGTCCATGGCGCCCATCCCGTCCCCTGCGTCCATCCCCCCCGCCCTTCATCGCGCCCCCCTTCCCAGCAACCCGCGCCGTCCCAAGAACCCCCTCAACCTCCCCACCAACGGCTCGTTCACCGGCAGAAACAGGTGATCCACGGCCCCGCGCCGCAGCTCCTCCCCAAACACCTCGCGCTCCAGCCAACGGCTTCGCCCATGCGTCACGAACCCCTCGCCCGTCTCCGCCTCCGCCGCGCGAAAGATGCCCCCGCCCGTGCGCCCCGCCTCCGCCGGGTCCCAGAACTGCAACACCACCACGTCATGCTCTTGCGCCAGCGACTTCAACGCCGGGATCGCCCCGGGGTCGTGCAGGTCGCTCAGGACGATCACCAGGCTCCGGTTCTCCGCCAGCCCCGCCAGCTCCCGAACCCGGCGCGACAACCGCGTCTGCTCATTCGCCCGGAACCGCCGCAAGGCGTGCAGCCACAGGAAGACCCGCGTGCGCGACAGCGTGGGACGCACGTCCAGCTCGCGCTCGCCGCAGCCCATCAAGCCCACCGGGCTCACGCGCGCCAACGCCGCCAACGCAATGCCGCCCGCCACCTGCACCGCCCACGCATACTTCGTCAGCTTCCCGGACCCCACGCACATCGACGCCGACGTGTCGATCAACAGCCACACCGGCATCCGCTTCGGGGCCTGGTACTCCTTCACGTGCACCCGCCCGCTGCGCGCCGTCACCCGCCAGTCAATCGACTTCACCGGGTCCCCGGGCTGGTACGGGCGCGATTGGACATAGTCCACGCCCGACCCCAGGAACGGCGACGGGTCCGTGCCGTGCCCGAGGCTGTCCGCCAGCCGCCGCACCGCCAGCAGGAACTGGCGCTCGTCCAGCGGGTCATGTGCCTCCAGCTCGTGCATGGCGCGCCTCAGGAGACGTCCGACACCAATCGCTTCAACACGGACGCCCCGGTCAATCCCTCCGCCAGCGCCTCGTACCGCAGCCGGATCCGGTGGAGCAACACGTCCTCCGCCAACGCAAACAAGTCCTCCGGCACCGCGTAGTCCCTCCCGTGCACGTACGCCCGAGCCCGCGACGCCTGGACCAGCGCAATCCCCGCGCGCGGGCTCGCCCCGACCTCGATCTCGCGCGTCTCCCGGGTCTTTCGCACCAACTCCACCGCGTGCCGGATGAACACCTCGCTCACGTGCACCCGTTGCACCTCTGCCATTGAGCGCACCAGGTCCTCCAGCGACGCCACCGGGCCGCTCGACAGCAGGTCAAACGACGTCCTGGGCACCGCACCGCGCCCGTCCTCGCGCAGCCCCAGCTTCAGTGTCCGCCGCAACACCTCCTCCTCCTCCGACACCGCCGGGTACGCCAGCCGATGACACAACATGAACCGGTCCAACTGCGCCTCCGGCAGCTCGAACGTGCCGCTCTGCTCGATCGGATTTTGCGTCGCGATGACGAGGAACGGCGCCGGCAACGAGAACGTCTGGTTCCCGATCGTCACCCGACGCTCCTGCATCGCCTCCAGCAACGCGCTCTGCACCTTGGGCGCCGCCCGGTTGATCTCGTCCGCCAACAACAGGTTCGTGAACACCGGCCCCCGGTGCACCCGGAACTCCCCGGACCTCCCGTCCAGGATCTCGGACCCCACGATGTCCGACGGCAGCAGGTCGATGGTGAACTGCACGCGGCTGAACTGGAGGTCGATGGCCTTGGCGACCGTGTTGACCAGCAGCGTCTTCGCCAGCCCGGGCATCCCTTGCAGCAGCAGGTGCCCGCCCGTGAACAAGGCGATCAACAACCGTTCCACCACCACGTCCTGCCCCACCACCACCTCCGCCACCCGCCGCCGCACCTCCCCCACCAACGGCGGCGACACGCTGACAACCTCGTGGGCGGCCAAACCATCGGACGGAGGCGAGTGGGTCACGGGACGTTCCATTTGCCGCCATGCTGTGCACCCACCCGTGAAACTTCCACGACGAATTCAGCGACGCGCGGGCCATGGCCCCCTGTCCCGTGCACCCCGCCCTGCCCCGCCTGCCCCGCCTACCACGCCCGGTCCACGGTGAACTTCCGCGTCGGGTCCATGCGCTCCTGTTCCTCGGGGGACGGAAGCCCCCCGAACTGCTCGGCAAAGGCCGCGCGATACGGGTTGAGCAACGGTCCCATGGTCCATTCGTTGAGCTGGGCCGACTCCAGGATGCCCTGCCACCACTCCCGATAGGCCGCCCGCAATCGCGCCGTCACGGCGGGGAGTTCCCGGATGCGGTTGATGGATTCGCCCGGGTCCTCCACGAGGTCGTACAACTCCGAGTCGTTCACGAGCTTGTAGCGCCCGTCCGTCACCGCCCCTTGCTGGTGCATCGCTTCCCTTGCCCCGCCCGTCTTCCAACGCCCGAGGTGCGAGAACAACAGCCGCTCCGGCCATTCCGCGCTGGCGTCCTCCAGCAGCGGCATCAAGGAACGGCCCTCGACCCCGGGCGGCACCGGGCAGCCCGCGAGCCCAAGCAGCGTGGGTAACACGTCCACGTGCGCCGTCCATCGCCCCACGTCCACGCCGGACGGCAGGCGCCCGGGCCACCGCCAGAAGCTCGGCACGCGAATCCCGCCCTCGTACACGGTGCCCTTCGTCGCCCGCATCCCGCCGTTGAAGATGCCCGGCACCGAATGGCCGTTGTCCGTCATGAAGATGACCAACGTGTCCCGGCTCAGCCCCGATGCGTCCAGTCGCGCCATCAGCCGCCCCACCGCCGCGTCTAGGTGCGCGATCATCGCGTAGTACGGCACCGCCATGGCCGGCAACCCGCGGTCACGATAGGGCCTCTCCCACTCCTCCCCGGGGCTCACGAACGGGTCGTGGGGCGCGTTCGGCGAAATCCAAGCCAGGAAGGGCCTGCCCCTTCGCGACGCGGCCTCCATCCATTCCCACGCGGCATCCACGAAAACGTCCGTGCAATAGCCCTTCCGGCGCTCGAAGCGTCCGTCATTCCGGACCCACGGATCGTGGTACGTGTTGCCCGGCGCGTCCCCGCAGCTCCCCGGGAACGTCTGGCCAATCCCGCCCGCACCATGGATGAACGCCTTCTCGAACCCGCGCCTCCCCGGCTGGTACTCGTCCTCGTCCCCCAGGTGCCACTTGCCAAAGATGCCGGTGGAATAGCCAGCCCGACGCAGGAGTTCCGGCATCAACGTCGCCCTCAAGTCGAGCCGCTCACGCTCGTTCACCGTATGGGTCACGCCCGATCGGAACTCATGCCGCCCCGTCATCAGCGCGGCGCGCGTGGGGGCGCAGGTGGGGCTCACGTGGAACCGCGTGAACCGAACGGACTCGGCGTGCAGTCGGTCCAGGTGGGGCGTCCGCAACACCGGGTTCCCATGGCAGGACAACTCCCCCCAGCCCTGGTCGTCCGTGATGATGACCACGATGTTGGGGCAAGAGCCCCTCAGGTGAAGGCCCAAAGGCTCCACCGCGGAACCGGGCCAAGTGCCCAGCACCACGAAGCCAAGCCAAGCCACCAGGATGCGCACGCGACGGGGAATCACCCCGGGAAGTCCGCCACAAGGGCCATCGCACCTCAAGCCCTGCAAGCGGCCCCGGGACCCCGCCCGTGCATCCCGAAGGGGTCGGTGCCATGGGAACGGGATGCGTGGAACGGACCGGTCCCGCAGGGGGGGAGCGGGGAGACGCGGCTGGGGACGGCCGCGCTCCCAGCTTTGAGCCCGCCACGACGTTCTTGGGAACACCAACCACCCCGGGATGCACGGGCGTCCGCGAGGCCCGCAGATTCGGCATGGAAACGGGAGCCGGGCTCCGGCACGATTCCTGCCACACCGTCCGGAAAGCGCCATGTCCCACGCCGTCATCGATCCCGAAAAGGTCCGCCGCTTCGCGGAGGAACTGAACCGGTTCAACGCCGACCTGTTGGCGCGCCTCGGCGCGTTGCAGGCACGCTTCACGGCGCTGGGCGACACCTGGCGCGACCAGGAGCACGAGAAGTTCGCCGAGGAGTTCCAGCAGGTCACCAAGTCCCTCCGCAAGTTCGTGGAGGCCTCCCAGCAGCAGGCCCCCTTCCTCCTCCGCAAGGCCCAGCACATCGAGGACTACCTCAAGCAGCGCTAGCCCCCATGGCCGAGCAAGCCCACGTCCGGTCCATCGACGACCTCGCCCGGTTCCGCGCCGCCTTGCTGACCTTCCTGGCTGGGGCCCGCGCCGCCGTCGAGGAATGCTCCATCGAGGTGGGACGCCTGCAAGCGTGGCTCGAGCACGACCGCCGCCGCCACTGGGAGGCCGAGGCGAACCGCCGGCAACGCCGCCTGGAGGAGGCCCGCGAGGCGGCGTTCACCGACGCCCTTGCCTCGCAGCGCGGCCCCGGCGGATGGCACCAAATGCAGGTCCGCCGCGCCCAACAGGCCGTCGAGGAGGCCGCCGCCAAGCTCGAACGCGTCCGCAAGTGGGGCCGCTCCTTCCAAAACACCAGCCTGCCCCTGCTCAAGCAGGTCGAGCGGTTGCAGGCCGTCCTCTCCGTGGACATGGCGCGGGCCGTCCACGCGCTCGACCAATCGCTGCTCGTGCTGGAGGCCTACTCCGGCCGCTTCCAGCCTGCCCGGCCCTCCTCCTCCGCCCCCGTCGATGCGCCCGTCGATGCCCCCAACGCATCCACCCCGCCCGCGTCGCCCGGGCCCTTCGAGAGCCCGGAACCCACGCCGTCTTCCCCGGGGGCGTCCACCCTCGCGCTTCCTGCACCATGAGCGTCCTCGCCAGCAAGGCCCGCCTTTCCGGGCTCCACAAGCAACTCCATGCCGCCTGGGAGGAAACCAGGTCCACCTGGTCCGACGCCAAGTCCCAGGAGTTTCACGAGCGCTACATGGTCGAGCTGGCCGCCGAGGTGGAAAAGACGCTGGTGGCCATGGACGGTCTCGACGCCCTCATGCGCAAGGTGAAGGAGGAGTGTGAATAGCCTGCCCACGACCGAGGCCCTCGCCTCCACGCTGGCCGAGGCGCGACGCCTCGCGACGGACCTCGTCGCACGCGAGCAGCACTGGCAACGCGAGGCCTCCCGCCGCCGCGCCCAGACCGCGCGCATCGCCGAGCAATCCCGAACCCGTTCCTCCGAGGACGTCCGCGTCGCCCGCGACTCCCTGCTTCAGCGGCATCAGGACGAGGCAGCTCGGCTTGCGCGTCGCCATGCCGACCGAACCGAGTCGATCCAGCGCGCTCAGCACGCGTGCCGCAGCAAGGCCAGCCAACGCATCGAGCAGCAGGATGGCCGCGCCGTGTTCGGGTTTCAGAAGGGGACGCTCGACGCCGACCGCCATCACGCCGCCGCCGTCGAGTCCGCCAACGAGGCCTATGCGCGCACCACGGAATCCATCCGCCAGGCTTCCGAGGCATTCCATGCCGCCGAGGCCTCGCTGGCATCGGCGTTCGCAGGGTGGCGGGGGCTGCGTCGGCAGATGCTGGGCAAGGGCGTCCACGTCGCCGTGGACGCCACGTTGGGTGAAGAAGGGCTGCTTGCCATGGCGGACGCCGCCACGAAGGCCGCCCTCGGCCACGCACGGGAGGCGCGGCGGCATCCGGTGGCCGTGCTGTTCCGGTGGTTGCCTCCATGGCTCGTGGGCTCCGTCTCGGCCTTGGGCGGGGTCGCGTCGGTGTTGTGGCTGCCCAGGCTGGGCAGGCCCGCCATCGAATGGCCGGTGGCCGCAGCGGGGGCGGCCGGGATGTTCGTGGCGTTCCTGCTGGTTCGTTGGATCGCCCGTGCCGCCGTCGCAGGCCTGGCACGCCGCGCCGCGCAATCGTTGGCGGAGGCGCGCCACGCGCTGGCCGCCTGCACCGACGTGACCTCCGCGCGCCACCGCGACGCCTCGGCGGCGGCCGACGCCGCCCGCACCGCCACGCTCGAGGACATCCGAACCCGCTGGCACCAGCACGAAGTCGAGGTCGAACGCGCCCGCCCGGCTGCCGTCGAGGGCATCGCACGCAAGTCCACGCGAGCCCGCGCGACCCACGAGCGCCAGCACGAGGCGGCCCGTGCCCGCATGGCCACGCGGCACCAGCACGAGGCCGACGAACAGGAGGCCCGGCTGGGCAGCGAGGGTACCGTTGCCGACGCCCAAGCCCGCGACGAAGCCGCGCGCGTCGAGGCCGAGCTCGCCTCCCAATGGTCCCGGATCGAGGCCGACGCCCACCGTGGGCTCGGCGAGGTCGCCCGTCGCATCGGCTCGTGGGCCGCGCTCGCCGACGCCGGGCAACCCCCATGGGACGCGCCCGCCTGGGGAGATTGGCGTCCGCCGACGGCGTTCGCTCAAGCCCCTCGCCTGGGCCACGTGGACGTGGACCTGACGCGCATCGTGCCCACATGGCCGTCCGACCGGCGCCTCGCCTTCCCTGGCCCGATGCAGGCAAGGCTGCCCTATGGGCTCGCCTATCCCGCAGAGGGGGCGCTGGTTGTGGAAACGGAAAAGGCGGGCGCTTCCGAGGCCGAGGCGGCGTTGGCCAACGCGGCGTTCCGTCTGCTGTGCCAAATGCCGCCCGGGCGCCTGAAGGTGACCATTCTCGACCCGGTGGGGTTGGGACGGGCGTTTTCGTCATTGATGCACCTGGCGGACTTCGAGGGCTCCCAGGGAGGGGCCGGACAGCGGATCTGGACGGAGGCGGCGGAGATCGACGCCAGGCTGGCCGAGCTGACGGCGCACCTGGAGAAGGTCATCCAGATGTACCTGCGGAACGAGTTCGCCACGTTGCTCGACTACAACGCCAAGGCGGGGAGCACGGCGGAGCACCATCACCTGCTGGTCGTGTCCGGCTTCCCCGTGCACTTCAGCGACTCGGCCGCACGACGGCTCCTCAACATCGCCGCCAACGGGGCGCGCTGCGGCATCCTCACGCTGCTGCATTGGGACCGGCGGCACCCGGTGCCGGCCGGCTTCACGGCGGACGACCTGCGCACGGCCGGCGTGCACGTCGTCCGGGGCGCGACGGGCTTCGACACCCTGCCCTCCCTCGGGCCGGGGGCTCGGCTGGTGCTGGATGCGCCACCGGCCCCCGCCCTCGCCACGGAGATCCTGCGGCGCATTGGCGGGGCAAGCCGCGACGCCAACCGGGTCGAGGTTCCGTTTGAGGTCGTTGCGCCGGATGCCGCCGCCGCATGGCAGTCCAGCACGGCCGAGGAGATCCGCGTGCCGATCGGGCGCACGGGCGCGGCCAAGCTGCAATGCCTGTCCCTCGGGCGCGGCACGCGGCAGCACGCCCTCATCTCGGGCAAGACGGGCTCGGGAAAGTCCAACCTGCTCCACGTCATCGTCACCAACCTCGCGTTGTGGTGCGGCCCGGCGGAGATCGAGTTCTACCTCGTGGACTTCAAGAAGGGCGTGGAGTTCAAGGCCTACGCCACCGCGCGCCTGCCCCATGCGCGCGTCGTCGCCATCGAGAGCGACCGCGAGTTCGGCCTGAGCGTGCTCGAGCGCCTCGACGCGGAGCTGCGACGCCGCGGCGAGCTGTTCCGCGCGGCGGGCGTCCAGGACGTGGCCGGCTACCGCGCGGCCGGCGGACGCGAGCCCATGCCGCGCTGCCTGCTCGTCGTGGACGAGTTCCAGGAATACTTCGTCCAGGAGGACCGCATCTCGCAGGGCGCCGCCGTCCTCCTCGACCGCATCGTTCGACAGGGCCGTGCCTTCGGCGTCCACGTCATCCTCGCGTCGCAAACGCTGGGCGGCACCTACGCCCTCGCGCGGGCGACGCTCGGCCAGATGGCCGTGCGCATCGCCTTCCAATGCGACGAGGCCGACGCCTACCTCATCATGGGCGACGACAACGCCGCGCCGCGCCTTCTCTCGCGGCCCGGCGAGGGCATCTACAACGACTCGGCCGGCGCGGTGGAGGCCAACAGCCCCTTCCAGGCCGTCTGGCTGCCGGACGAGGAACGCGACCGCCTGCTGGCGACGCTGGCCACCCGGACCGCCACTTCGCCATGGGCCGGGCGCACTCCGGTCGTCTTCGAGGGCAGCGCACCGGCCCACATCGAGGACAACCTCGATCTCCAGGCCGCGCTGGCGTCGCGCCCCGTGGCCCCGCCCGTCCAGGCCTCCGCATGGCTGGGCGCTCCCAACTCCATCAAGGGCCCCACCGCCGCCGTGTTCACGCGCGCCGGAGGCTCGAACCTCCTGGTCGTGGGTCAACGCGACGACGCGACCGCATCCATCCTCCTCTCCGCCGTGCTATCCCTCGCGGCCCAGCTTCCGCCCGGCTCCGCCCGCTTCGTCCTGGTCGATGGCGCGTTGGAGTCGGAGCCCCGGGGGGCCATGGCCAAGGCCCTCCAGCAATCCCTGCCCCACGCCGTCGAGCGCGTCCTCCCCGGCGACGTGCCACGCGTCGTCCACGCCCTGGCGGCCGAGCGTGACGAACGCGAGCAAGCCGGGTCCATCGAACGCCCCTCCGTTTTCCTCGTCATCCTCGGGCTCCAGCTCTGCAAGAAACTCAAGCCCGACGACTCCTTCGCGTTTTCGTCCGAGCCCGCCGACCCCATGGCGAATGCGTCCGGGCCGTTCCTGGCGTTGGCGGCGGACGGGCCCGCCCAGGGCATCCACGTGCTGGCCTCCGTGGACTCCTACAACAACGTCAGCCGGTACCTGGGCAGGAAGGGCCTGTCGGAGTTCGAGTCGCGCGTGCTGCTGCAAATGAGCGCCGGGGATTCCTCCAGCCTGTGCGACCAACCCGTGGCGTCCGCCCTCGGCCTGCACGGCGCCCTCCTCTACAACGACCGCGAGGGACGCATCGAGACGTTCCGCCCCTACCTCCTGCCTTCGGGGGGCTGGCTGCGCGACGCGGCCGGTCGCATTGGGGGATAGATGTCGGAACGGCTTCCCCACGAACCAGCAATCGGGCGTCTCGTAGGCCAGGTCTCATCACGCGGTAGCGGCGACGCCTCGTGCCCGGTCTTCCCGGTCATGGGAAACGGTCTATAGTCTTTATGTGGCGTGCCTTCGCACGTGTTGGCATCCCCTTTTACCACCGCCTTTGGAATCACGACTCCTGACCCCGTGTGAGGCTCGTTCCCGTGGCCGCCGTGGCCGTCCATCCACGGACCAACCGCACCTCATCTTTGAGCCCACGGATGCCTCCGCGTTTCCATGAGGCTGGGAGTCCTCAGGATCATTCGCCGCGCCCCGTCCTGCCGTACGGCGTCCCGGCCGGTGCATCCCGAGGTTGTCAGTGTTCCCAAAAACGTAGGGGCTGGTTCGACGCACGGATCGCTGCCGCCCCCCGGCCGCCATTCCATCCTGCCGCCTTGCGGGACCGGTTCGGTCCCCACATCCCACCCCCGTGTCGCCAACGATCCCGGGATGCACGACCTCCTAGCTCATCAGCAAGGCCGCGATTGACGCCCCCTTTCCTTCCGCCCAAGGGTCACCGCCGTGAACGCACCGAGACTTCTCCTCTGGGCTCCTTGCCTTCTCGTCCTCCTCATTTCCTCCGCAGACGCCGGGGGCGTCGTTGTTGAACGGCTTCCTGAAGGATGGCTCCAGCCGCGCATTGCACGAGACCCGGACGGCACCCTCCACCGCGTGTGCCTCGCCGGCGATCCGAAGGCCTCCGACATCCTGTATTCCTTCCGTCGCCCACACGCCACCGACTGGAGCCGGCCCGTTCGCGTCAACCAACAGCCCGGCAGCGCCATCGCCATCGGCACCATCCGCGGGCCCGAGATCGCCATCGGCCAGGGCGGGCGCGTTCACGTGGCATGGAACGGGTCGTCCAAGGCCCGTCCAACGCTTCCCAACACCACGCCGCTCCTCTGCGCCCGATGGGATCCCGACAGCGGGGCCTTCGCCCACGAGGCCGCCGTCAACGCGGGCACGCGACACCTCGACGGCGGCGGGGCCATCGCCGCCGATGCCTCGGGCCGCGTCTGGGTCTTTTGGCACGCGTCGCCGGATGGGGCCCCGGATGGCGAGGCGTCGCGCAGGGTCTTCATGGCGGCCTCCACCAACGCAGGGGTCACTTTCGCGCCCGGACAACCCATCAGCCCCCCGGAACGAGGGGCGTGCGGTTGCTGCGGACTCGCCGCCCGCGTGGATCGCACGGGAAGCCTTCACGCCCTCTTCCGCGCCGCATCCGCCGACGGCAACCGGGACATGGTCCTGCTGTCATCCCACGACGCCGGAGCCACCTTTGCCGCAGGCACCGTGGACCGATGGAAGTCCAACCAGTGTCCGATGAGCCTCCCAGGGCTTGCCGATGCCAAGGACGGGATCCTCGCGGCCTGGGAATCAGGCCGACGCGTGCTGTGGCACACGGTCGCCCCGGGCCACCCCGGCCCACCGTCGGAGCCGATGGGCTCCGGCACCCGCAAACATCCGGTGGCCATCTCGGAGCCGACCGGGCGCACGTTGGTGGTCTGGTCCGAGGGAACCGGTTGGCAAAAGGGCGGAGCCGTGGAATGGCAGCTTCACGATCCCCTGGGCAGGCCCGAGGGCAAAGTTGAGCGCCGGGAAGGCTTGCCGCCATGGAGCCGCCCTGCCGCCGGCGTGGATGCGGACGGAAACTTCCTGGTCCTTTTTTGACCCCGGGGAGTGCGGCGACCCGTGGACCCGGGCCGGTCGCCTACACCTCCACGAACTCCAGCGGCGGAGCCATCGGCACCGCCCCCAGCTCCTGCCCGCGCCGCAGGAACCGCCGGATGCTTTCACGCCCCTTCTCGCCGTAGTCCAGCGTCCAGTGGTTCACGTACATCCCCACGAACCGGTCCGCGAGGTCCATCCCCATGTCCCGCGCCCACTGCATCGAGTGCGCCACCGCGTCGGCGCGGTGATCGAGGCTGAACTGGATGCTGTCATGGAGGATGCGCGCCACGCGCGTCCGCAACGCGGGCTCATGCCGCTTGTGGATGACGTTCCCACCCAGGGGCAACGGCAGGCCCTCGTTCTCCCCTCCCCACCACACGCCCAGGTCGGCGCACAGCTCCAACCCCTCGTTGCGAAACGTCAACTGCCCCTCGTGGATGATCAATCCCACGTCGGCCACCCCGTCGCGCACCGCACGAAACACCTCGTCGAACGGCACCACCACGTGGTCGATCTCGTCCGCGCGTCGCCCCAGCCACAACTGCAACGCCAGGAAGGCGCTCGTCATCCGGCCCGGCACCGCGATGCGCTTCCCAGCCACCTCGTCGCGCCCCATCGCGCGCCGCGCCACCAGCATCGGGCCATAGCCATCGCCCATGCTCGCCCCGCTGGGTAGCAACGCGTAGTCCTGCGAGACGTTGGCGTACGTGTGGATGGAGATGGCCGAGATGTCCAGCTCGCCGCGGACCGCCCGCTCGTTGAGCGTCTGGATATCCTGCAGGATGTGCTCGAATCGCAGACCGGGCGTCGGGATCAAGTCCCGGGCCAGGCCGTAGAACATGAACGCGTCGTCCGGGTCCGGCGAATGCCCCAACGTCAGCAAGCGTGTCTCCATGGTTTGTTCCTCGCGCACTTCAACCCTTCCGACGCCCCTGCAACAACTCCCGCACCAGCCCGTCCGCACGGTACACCGAGCGCAGCGCCTCCAGAATGCCCGCGCTGTGCACCGACAACGACCGCGCCTGCTTCTCCTCAAAGGCAAAGTCCAGCACCAGCGACTGGATGTTGCCGTCGAAGATGATCCCCACGAACTCGCCCGCGCGGTTTACCACCGGGCTCCCGGAGTTGCCCCCGATGATGTCGTGCGTGGCCACGAAGTTGAACGGCACGGAACCCTTGATGGCGCGCCGTCGATCCAGCCAACGCTTGGGCAGATCAAACGGCGGCCGATGCTCCATGCCCGCCGCGCGGTCGAACATCCCCGACAATGTCGTCTGCGGCGGCACCGCGTGGCCATCCTCCTCGTATCCCTTCACCACACCGTAAGACAACCGCAGCGTGAAGGTCGCGTCCGGGTACGACGACGAACCCTCCAGCGCGAACCGCGCCTTGGAGATCGCCCCGTAGGCCTGGCGCTTCGTCTCGTCCAACGCCTCCAGCTTGCGCCGAAGCTCGCGGGCCTCGCCATCCACCGCGCGCGCCACCTCGATCATCGGGTCCTTCGCCGCCGCCACCGCCGGCGCCCCCTCTTGGTACAGCCGCCGCCGCACCGCCACGTCGCGAACCTTCGTGCCCCGGATCAGCTCCGACGCCCGCACCCGAGGCGACTTGCCCCCCAGCACCGCCCGGACCGTCGCGTCCCCGTGCACCAGCTTCTCCGCAAGGAACGTCAGCGAGTCGGACAACAGCAGGATCTCGAGGTCCTCGTGGATGGGTTGCTCCGAGAACAACGACAGCTCGAACGACTCCCGCCCCGCGTCCGTGAACTCCCGGAGCCGCTCTCCGTTCGGCTTCGGCCGCTCGTCCGCCGCTCGCAACAACCGACGCGCAATCGAGAAGGAGTCGCATGTCAGGCCGCTCGCCCCTTCCAGCAACCGGTGCCGCAGCGCCAACGGCTTCAGCTCCTCCTGAACCCGCGCGATCGTGTCGAACGCAGCCAACGCGTCCGCGAACTCGGGCCGGCCCGCCAGGCGCTCCTTCAACGCCTTCTCCGCGGCCACCTTGGCCCCCATCATGGCCGGGTCATAGAGCCCCGCATGACCGCCATCGCGAGCCTTGCGAGAGTTCTGCACCCCGAACAGGTCATCCTTGGCACGTCGCCCGTTCTCCGCGCTGCGCGCGCTCCACGACGTGAGGAGCACCTCGCGGCGCTTTAGCAGCTCCAGCGTGTACGGGAACTGGTTGTCCCGCAGGAACTCCAGCTCCGCCACCGTCAACAGGCGGCTCGTGCGCCCCGGGTGGCCCGACACAAACGTCAGCTCTCCGGGAGCCGCCCCGTTGGCCGACCACTTCAGC
>JBJSZF010000497.1:0-2307 GCA_046090125.1 Verrucomicrobiota bacterium | reverse complement strand
CGACGACGACTTGCCGGGCCTTGGGCAGCGCGAGGGACCGGGACCAGGGGGTCTTCCCTTGGGGGCGTCGGACCCAGCCCACGTGGGCGTTGCCGGCCCATGCGATGCGGCGGCCGTTGGGCGAGGCGGCGAGGGCGTGGGCGGGTTCGGGAAGATCTGCGAGCACGAGAGGCGCGGTGGCGTCGGGCGTGGGGGACGAGGACGCATCGAGGGCATGGAGCCGAACCTGCCGACGGGTGGGGTCGAGCCCCAGCACGGCATTGGGTCCGAAGCCCTCGCCGGGGATGGGCAGGGGCTCTTGCAGCGCGGGCATGGGGAGGCGGCGGATGGAGTGGAAGGCCTTGGAAGGATCCCAAAGGCCGGGTCCATCGGGACGCACGACAAGAAGGGCTCCGCCGCGCGGGACGGGGCTTAGATGGATGCCGGGCCCGTTGGTGACGGGGAAGGCCGGGGCCCAGGTGGCGCGGTTCCATGTCCAGGCCCGGACGGTGCCGTCCTCGCATCCGACGAGCACGCGGGTGCGGCCGGGGTGAATCGCAATTGAGGTGATGGCGCTGGGGTGTTTGACAAGGGTGGACTGGAGCTGGCCGGGGGCGTGATACATCCGGAGCGAGTCGCCGGATTCGGTGGAAAGGCTGGGGCTGACGAAGGCCACGCGTTGCAGGTCCGGCAGATGGCTGCTGGACCAGGGCAGCGTCATGCGGGCGTTGTCCGAGTCCTTTTCACAGAGGCGAGCTCGCCGGGCGGCGACGTCCAGCAGGTAGAACACGCCTCGCTCGTCGGAGAGGAAGACCCGGCGTCCCGACCCATCGAAGCGGCCGCCCGACCAATGGATGGGGTCCGTGACGCGCACGGCTGGCCAGCGGTTCCCGGGCGTCCATAGCTCGGCGAAGCCGGTGCCCACGACGAGAAGGCTGGCGTCCTTGGGATTGAACGCGAGGGCGGACACGGGCCCTTGCGTCTTGCCATGAAACGAGGCGGACGCGTCCGGCCCGGCGTCTGGCGGACGCGGGGACCTGGTGGCCTTCATGTCGAGGAGGTCCCAGCCACCGCCTGGGCGCGCGCCGGCGATCCATCGGCCGTCGGCGGAGATGGCGAGCGTGCGCCAGGGCGCAGGCGGGTGCATGGATGTCTCGCGCCGTGGCATGGCCCGCGCGTCGGCCGTGCCCGTCCAGAGGTCGCCGGCCTCGTCGAGGGCCGCCCAATGGGCATGGGGCGCGGAGACGGCGGCGACGCGGATTCGCGGGACTTCCAAGGCCACGACGGGGGCGTTGGTGTCCTTGGGAAGGGACCAAAGGCGAAGGGTGCCGTCCTTCTGGCGGGCGAGGAGCGTGGCGTCGTCGAAGCCGGGAACGGCCGAGTGGCCCATGTCCACGCCATGGAGGTGGAGCACGACTTGGGTCGAGTCCGCCGCGCGGACAAAGAGGTCCCTGTTCTCGAGTTGGACGAGGATGCGACGGGCATCCGGGGAATACACGGCGCGGACGACGGGGGCGGGGTGCTTCCAGACGAGCCCGGGCGGCGGGACGAAGGCGCCTTGGTGCAGCCAATGCTCGAGCAGGCGACGGGCGTCGTGGCGCGGGTCGTGGTCGTGCATGGCGCGCGCGACGTCGGCGAGGGCGCGGAGGTTGTTCCCGGCGTCCCATTGGGACTGGGCGGTGGTGAGTCGAGCGACGGCGAGGCTGGAGGACAGCGATCGGGCGAGTTGCTCGGCGCGCAGCCATTGCCATGAGACCAAGGCAAGGCCCCCGACCAACGCGGCCATCAGGGCGAAGAGGCTCGCCGCCAAGGCCCTGTGACGCCGCATCCACGCCACCAGGTGCCGCACGGGGCCGGACGGACGCGAGAGGATCGGGATTCCGTCCAGGTGTCGCTGGAGTTCGTCGGCCACCTCATGGGCCGAGGCGAATCGCTGCGCGGGATCGGGGTCCATGCAGCGCACGCACAGGACCTCAAGGTCGAGGGGCACGTCCGGCCGGATGGAGCGCGGCTTGGGCGGCCGACGCGTGCGAACGTCGTCGAGCACCTTCAGGGGATCCGAGCCCAGATGGGGCGGGCGTCCCGTCAGCATTTGGTACAGGACCGCGCCGAGCCCGTAGATGTCGGAGCGCGCGGTGAAGGCATCCATGCCGTCGCGCGCGACCTCCGGTGCCATGAAGGCGGGGGTGCCGACGGCCCCGATGGTGCGGGTGCCGGCGACGGCGTCGTCGAGGTCGCGGGCAAGGCCGAAGTCGCCGAGCTTGGCGTGGTCGTCGCGGGTGAGGAGGACGTTGCCGGGCTTGACGTCGCGGTGGAGGACGCCGGCGT
>JBJSZF010000496.1:0-4582 GCA_046090125.1 Verrucomicrobiota bacterium | reverse complement strand
GCTGGATGCTTGCGGGGCGCGCGCTGGGTTGATCCTGAAATCGGCATGCAAGGAGGGTGCCAAAAGGAGTAAACGCCCTTTCCATCGGGTCGGATGGGCTCATGGACAGAAACCCGGGGGCTCACCCTGCGGGTGGGGGCGAGGTAGGCCCGGTTCGGCTCTAGGCCGGGTCCCCTGACCCGGCGCACGGGGCATGAGGCATCGCCACCGCCGCGTGAGGCCACGCGGCCTACAGAAGGGACGAATCCGGCTGAGGCTCCTTCCCGAAGTGGCCGTCGGAGATGGGCGCAAGCCGGCTCATCCGACCGCGTCCTCCCCAGGGTCAGTCCGCGATGTCTTCCTGGACGAGGGTGCGTTGGACCCATTCGAGGTCGGTGCGGTCCTGGGGGACGGCCGGGTTGATCTTCACGAAGCCCCCGGTGCTGCGGAAGGAGCGGGTGCTGGGCCCGACCCACCGCTTGATCTCGGCGTGGCCGTCCGCAAAGGACATGTCGCCGCCGCCGTTGTGTCGGCTGGACGGGTAGTTTTGCCACGTGTCCTTGCTGAACGCGTCCACGATGAAGTAGCCGTCGTCGATCACGTACTCGCTCTCGTCCACGAAGACCATGGCTCCGGACGGGCCTGGGTTGGCGATCTGGGTTTCCTTGGCCCAGGATCGGTGGCTGAACTTGCCGGAGGTCAGGGCGTCGAAGAGGTCCGAGGGCCCGCCCATGCGGCCCTGGATGGAGAAGCTGCGGTTGCGGCGCTTCTTGACGCGGCCCTTGGGAGGCCACGGGGGATCGGCGGGGCAGGTGTAGATTTCCAGCGAGGTGTTGTAGGGCCACAGCTTGCCCGCCCGGATGATGTTCACGTTGGTGGCCTCGGGGGCCATGGTCACGAGGTCGGCGCTGAGGATCCACGCGTTGTCGATCCAGGAGTTCTTGTCGAACGTGTTGGGGACGAGCTTGCCGTCGTTGTCATGGGCGTAGAGCGCCCAGGCGAGCTGGAGCTGCTTGGCGTTGCTCATGCAGCGCAGGCCCTGGGCCTTGGACTTCGCCTTGCCCAACGCGGGTAGGAGCATCCCGGCCAGGATGGCGATGATGGCGATGACGACGAGCAGCTCGATGAGCGTGAAGCCCATGGGGCCCTGTCTGCGTGGTTCTTTCATGATGATCCTTGCGGGAGCGTCCACGGAGGGCCCCGATGGATGACGCCGAGGGAATCCATCCCAAGACGCACCCTTGCGGACCTCCGGCGGGCGTTGCCTTTCACTGTGGGGAACGCTTTAACGCCAAACAGTCGGATGCTTGAAGTCAAGCCTTGGCTGGGTCTCCCTGCGAACTCCGAACGCTTTCGTTGGTGCCGCCGTCGTGCATCCCGTGCAAGCTGGCCGTGTCGGGCGTTGCACGACCTCGCACGCAGCGCTGGCCCGTCACGGGCGTCGTGGTCGGCACCGCCCGGGCCTTCCCATGAACGATGCTCTACCCCAGGGGGGCGCTCCGGGCCAACATGTTCCCGGCTCGTCCCATGCCCTCTCCATCCGCTGCCGTACCACCACGGCGGCTTCCCTCGCCCTCAATGGCGTCCCCTGCATCGACGCCCTCTCCGTGACCAGCCCGGGCCCGTTGTCCGGAGCCACGGTCCACGTCCGCGTGGAAGGGCATGAAGCCCCGGCGTGGCAGGCGTCCGTCGAGCCCATCGCCGGGGGCGGCACGGTCGAGCTGGACGCCTCCGGCTTTGCGGTGCCTGTCGCGTGGCTGCGGCGCTCCAACGAGCGCGAGACCGTCGATGTCGTCGCCACCCTGATGGACCGCTCGGGCGCGACGCTGGCCCAGGAACGTCGGCGATTGGTCCTGCTGCCCTCGTCGCACTGGGTCGGACGGAACTCGGGTGCGCCGTCTTTGTCGGCGTTTGTCACCCCGAACTCCCCGGTGGCCCATGACCTCCTGCGCGCGGCATCCGAGTTGCTCGGCGCGCGGACCGGGTCGCCGGCGCTCGACGGCTACCAGTCTGGAAGCCCGGAGCGGGTGCAACGCATCGCCGAGGCGTGCTATGGCGCGCTGGCGGCGAGGCGGGTGGCATACCAGGCCTTGCAAGCCAGCTTTGAGGACGAGGGCCAGAAGGTTCGCACCTTGGCGGACGTCGCGTCCGACGGCCTCGGCAACTGCCTGGACCTGTCGGTCGCGTTGGCGGCGCTGCTCGAGGCCGCCGGGCTCGTCGTCGTGCTCGTCGCGGGCGACGGGCACGCGGTCGTCGGCTTCTCCACCGTGGGCGATCCGTTCCCCGAGCCCGTCCATGAGGGCGCGTCGGCGTTGCTCAACCGCATGGAGCTGGGCGAGGTGCGCCTCGTTGAGTCGACGCTCGCCTGCGCGCCCGGTGCCGACTTCGGGTCGGCCTTGGCGCGGGCGGAGCAATGGCTGCGGGACGGGTCGGGACGCGTGCACGTCATCGACCTGCATGCGGCGCGGCGCGCGGGGTACCATCCGTTGCCCGAGGTGCTGGAGGCGTCCGAATCCACTCCGGCCCAGGCGGGGCGGGCGGGCGCTTCGACGGCTGGGGGACGCCCATGGGAGGTCAAGCTCCCGCCCAACCTGGCCCCTGTCCCCAGCAAGCCCCGCACGCTGGAGGAGGTTCGCCTCGACGGGTGGAAGCGCCGGCTCCTCGACCTCACGCTGCGCAACCGTTTGCTCAACGACCGGCCCGACGCCGGCATCCCGCTGGCCGTCTCCGGCGAGCGCGGCCTGGCCCTCGCCTTGTCGCGCCTCCAGGCGGAAGGCGCGTTTCGGCTCCTTCCCAGCGCCGGCACGCGCCCGCCCTCCGAGGAGGCCATCGAGGACGAGGTCGGCCGCCAATGGCTCCGGTCCAGCCTCCCGGAGGCCGAGCTGGCCCGGCGCGCCACCAAGGCCTGGCGCGACTCCGTCAGCTCCATCGAGGAGACCGGTGCACGCAGCTTGTTCGTCGCGCTCGGCTTCCTCGAGCACCGTGCCGAGGGCCGCGACAAGGTGGCCCATGCGCCCATCCTGCTCGTCCCGGCCGAGCTGGCCCGCTCCGGCCGCGGCGAGGGCTTCAAGGTCCGCGCCGTCGCCGAGGACATCGTCGCCAACGCCGCCCTCATCGAGCACCTGCGGATGGTCCACGGGATCGACCTGGGCCTGCTCGAGGACCTGACCGAGGACGACGCGCGCATCGACATCCCGACGATCCTCGCCCATGTGCGGCAACGGGTTCGCGACCTGCCGGGGGCCGTGGTCCACGCGGCGGCCAAGCTGGGCAACTACAGCTTCAAGAAGCTCCCGCTCTTCCACGAGCTGCGCGCCCGATCGGCCGAGGTCGTCGCCCATCCCGTGGTGCGTTCCCTGCTGGGCCGGCAAGCCGCGCCCGAGGTGACGGCCTCGCCGTTGGCGTCGCCGGAGGCCACCGAGTCCGTCGTGAACTACGAGTCCATGAGGCTGCCCTTGCCCGCCGACTCGTCGCAGGTCGCCGCCGTCGCCAGCGGCGCGGAGGGCCGCACGTTCGTGCTCCAGGGGCCGCCCGGCACCGGCAAGAGCCAGACCATCACCAACCTGCTGGCCGAATGCCTCGCGCGCGGGAAGCGCGTCCTCTTCATCGCCGAGAAGGCCGCCGCCTTGGAGGTCGTCAGCCGCCGCCTCCGCCAGCAGGGCCTCGGGCCGTTCGCCCTCGACCTCCACGCCGATCATGCTTCCAAGCCCAGCTTTGTCGCCCAGGTGAAGGCGGCCCTGGAGGAACTGGGCGTGCAAGCCCAGCCAGGGACGCGGACGGTAGCCGCCGTGGGCTCCGAGTTGGATGGCCTTCGCGAACGCCTGCGCGCGGCCTGCGACGCGCTCCATGGAGGCACGGGCACGACGGAGCGGATCACGGTCTTCCGCGCCGTCGAGCGCGTTCAGGAGCTGGCCGAGGGCTCCGAGGCCGCCCGCGAGGCGGGGCTCTCGGGTGCCCTCGATGCCGCCTTGCCAGAGGACGCGACCGACGCCGACGTGCAGGAACGGTGCGACGTCATCCTCGCCTTGGCCGATGCCGTGCGCGCGTTGCCGAAAGGGGCGGCGGATGCCCTCGGCGACGTGGCGCCGACGTCGCATGTCAGCCCCGAGGCCGCGCGGGTCGTGGCCACGCAGGCGTCGCGCGCCTCGGCCCTCGTCGTTGCCTGCGGCCAGGCGGTGGAGGCGCTCGCCCGGGCCATGGGCTGCCCGACGCCCGGCAACCTCGGGCGTGCCCGGCAGTTGGTGGCGTTGGCCGACGCCGTGGATGCGTCGCATCCGGCGGCGGCCGCTCTGGCGACGATGGCGTGCGCGGAGGATTACGCGACGCGGCTGGATCGTCATGCCCATGCCGTGCTGGCGGCGGGCAAGGCACGGGCGCTGGCATCCGCGCTGGGGCAGCGGTTCGACCCGGGCGTGCTCGCGTTGGACCATGCCGCGTTGGCGGGCGACCTGCGCGCGGCGCGGGACAAGTTCGCGTTGATGCGCTGGTTCACGGCGCGGCGCGTGCGCGGGTCGTTGGCGCGGTTCGCCCGGCACTCCTTGGCTGCCGGGATCGAGTCGTTGCTGGCCGTCCTGGACGAGGCCGGTGCCGCCGCCGCCGCCGC
>JBJSZF010000495.1:0-7788 GCA_046090125.1 Verrucomicrobiota bacterium | reverse complement strand
TTCGGGGGCCGCACCACGTCGGCCAGAACCTTTCCCACGCTTGCGGCCGCGAGCGTGGCGGGCCTGCCGGGACGCGCGGCGTCATGGATGCCGGCCACGCCAAGGTCCATCACTCGCTGCCGCCACTGGCCCACGGTCACGCGGTTGGTGCGCAACTCCTTGGCGATGTCGTTGTTGTTCTTACCCTCGTGGGCCAGCAACGCGATACGGCAGCGGAGGACGAGCTTTTGCGGGGTGCCCGGGGCTTTGGCCAGACGCGTGCGCTCGGAGATTTGCTCGGGAGACAAGACAAGGGGCAACTTTGGACGCGCCATGCACCAAGGTTGGCACGCCATGGGGTAGTTAGGAAATACATTTAAGAAACACTACACTAGACCCTTCCGAATCATGGAAAACGCAAGCCAAGGTTGTCCTGATGTTGAGGCACTGCTCAGGCACCATCCACCCTTCGTCCCAGCCCATGACGTGCTCGCTCGTGATCATAGCACATGACCCCAACCACCCACCGCACGCGCGCCAAGGCCTGGCCGAGACCCCTGGCACATGCCCCGCACCGAAAAGCCCCAAGGCCGGAGCGATCCTGGTAGGCCCTCCCGCTCAGCTCCCGAGCCCACGGATTCCCACTCGACCCACCTCTCACCCCACGCTTTCCTTTGCCGCGATTCACGCAACCCTCCGCGCGTGCAACCTCCGGGCGCATCCATCAAGGCGGCGGAACTTTCGGGCGAGCCATCGTCCTTCGCCGCCCTCCAGCAGGTCACCGTCCCCGACCTGTGGCAGCAGCAGGCCGTCTCCGCCCTCCGCGCCGGCAAGGACGTCGTCGTCCATGCCCCCACCGGAGCCGGCAAAACCCTCGTCTTCGAGCTCTGGTCCAACCAAGGCCGCAATCGCAGCCAGGCCATCTACACCGTCCCCACCCGCGCCCTCGCCAACGACAAGCTCGCCGAATGGCGCGCCCGAGGATGGAACGTCGGCATCGCCACCGGCGACCTCTCCGACAACCTCGACGCCCCCGTCATCGTCGCCACCCTCGAAACCCAGAAGAACCGCCTCATCCATGGCGACGGCCCCACCCTGCTCGTCATCGACGAATACCAAATGCTCGGCGACACCGATCGCGGCCTGAACTACGAGCTCGCCATCGCCCTCGCCCCGGAACGTACCCAGCTTCTCCTCCTCAGCGGCTCCGTCGCCAACCCAGAGCAGGTCGTCCAATGGCTCCGCCGCCTCGGACGCGACGCCGTCCTCGTCCGCCACGACATCCGGCCGGTCCCCCTGGAGGAGGTCCTCGTCACCCAGCTCAACTGGCGGCTCCCCTCCGAGATCCGCTCCCACTGGGCGCGGTTCACCGCCCGCGCCCTCGCCGAGGGCATCGGCCCCGTCCTCCTCTTCGCACCCCGGCGCGCCCAGGCCGAGTCCATCGCCGCCGAGATCGCCCGCGAGCTCCCCACCCCCAACCCCCTCGTCCTCTCCGAGCCCCAGCGCCGCCTCGTGGGCGACCACCTCGCCCGCATGCTCCGCGCCCGCGTCGCCTACCACCATTCCGGCCTCTCCTATGCCATCCGCGCCGGCGTCATCGAGCCCCTCGCCAAGGCCGGCCAGCTCCGCGCCGTCGTCGCCACCATGGGCCTCGCCGCCGGCATCAACTTCTCCCTCCGCTCCGTCGCCCTCACCGCCGACTCCTACAAGCGCGACGGCCAGGAAATCCCCATCCGCCCCGACGAAATCCTCCAGATGTTCGGACGCGCCGGCCGCCGCGGCATCGACGAAACCGGCTACGTCCTCGCCCACCCCGACGGCATCCGCCTCCGTGACGGCCACCCCGCCGTCCTCGCCCGCTCCGGCATGGTGGACTGGCCCGCCCTCCTCAACCTCATGTCCGCCGCCGACGACCAAGGCAAGGACCCCTTCGCCGAGGCCGTCCGCGTCCAGCAACGCCTCTTCACCACCAAGCCTATCTTCCTCGGCGTCGAGGCCGCCCTCCGCAATCCCGACGTCCCCTGCGGCCTCAAGACCGACGCCGAGCGCGCGCGCCACGTCCGACGGCGCGTCCGCGAAATCCTCAACTCCCTCGGCGAATGGGAGCCCATGCCCGCCTACCGCGAGACCCCGCTCGAAAAGGTCCGCGTCCACGTCCCCCTGCCGCCGCCGCCCACCGACGCCCCGGACGCCCCGGCGGAACTGTCCAGCACGACGTCCATCGCTCCGCCTTCCCCGGCCTTCCCGCCCCGCCTCATCCCGGCCCTCGTCGTCCCCGCCGTCCTCGCGGACATCGGCACCGGAGGCCTCGCCAAGGTCGCCGACTCCCCCGACGGCCCCGTCCTCGGACGTTCCATGATCGTCGCCGAGCGCATCGGCACCGACCGCGTCCAACTGGCCAAGTGGGTGCGGCGCGCCACCGGTTGGCATGGGCGCGATGCCGCCATCGAGACGTGGCACGGCTCCATTGCCCCCTTGCTGGACCAGCACCTCGCCGCGCAACGCCTCCGCGTCGTCCGCATGGACGTCCACCCCCAGCACATCGTCGCCATGGTCTCCCTAGCCGAGCAGCTCGTCCGCGTCCCCGTGGACCGCGCCGGCGTCCCGCTCTGGCAACCGCCGGAACGTAACATCTTCCCCAAGGACTGCGCCCAGTGCCCCCTCACCCCCACCTGCGAGGGACTCGGGGCCAACGTGGGCACGGCCATGCTCTGGCGTCGCCTCGCCCTCGTCGATGCCCGCGGCAAGCCCACCCGGCGTGGACGCATCGTTGGCTTCTTCCAAAACGGCGACGGCCTCGCCGTCGCCGCCGCCCTCGAGGACGCCAAGTATCCCCTCGACGACCTCCTCTACGACCTCGCCAACCTCGATGGCGGGCATCGATTCGCCGGCGACGACAACCGCTGGGGTGGCCGCCTCGCCATGGCGTGCCATGCCCGTTACGGCATCCAAAACGTGGAGGGCTACCTCGAAAACGGCGTGCCGCCCAAGTACGGCGACGGGGCCAGCCTCGTCGTCCATGCCCTCCACCGCGACCCCTGGAGCAAGCGCCGCTTCGTCACCGACTTCCTCGGCGACGGCGACATCGACCGCGTCGTCATCGAGTGGCGCAGCATGCTCCGCCAGGTTGCCAACGCCCCCGGCCTCGACTGGGACCGTTGGTCCACCTTCCAGGACATGGCCCGCGCGCTCCTCGCCGAGACGGAGTCACCGACCGACACCCACCTTCCCGCCCTCGAGCATCACCAGACCAAGCGCATCGACCACAGGCTCGTCCTCAGGAAGCACTAGGCGGGAACCCGGCCCTCGCGGAGGAACGCCACTACCCCGACGCGGACACGTCCCGGAGATCCGCGCGAACCGTCTCGTACGTCACCGCATACGCGGCCGCCCGTGCATCCGGCTCACGCCCCTCGCGCGCACACCACCCCGCGTACAACGGGGGCCACCAGTTCGCGTGGCCGGTCAATCCATGCGCCCGCCACTCCGCCCACCCCATCAACACCCGGCTCCAGCACCGATCCCCATACTGCACCGCCTCGTGCGCCGACGGCATCGCCGACACGTACCAGTCCCGCCCAATCCGCGCATGGAGCACCTCGTCCGCCCAGTCGAAGTCCTGGATCGTCGCCGCCAACGGGTTCGCCGCCGCCAGCGACACCTCCCACTCGTGCCGCTTCCCCGTCCGCGGCATCAGCCCCTGCTCGATGAAGTACAGCACCGCGTGCCGCTCCAACGGCTTCAACTGCGTGTTCAAGCCCAGCGACCACGTGAAGTTCACGCGCACCTCGCGCGCCCAGTCCACCCCCGCCGACACAAACCCCACCTCCCCCAGCATCGCGTGCCGCGCCTCGTCCCAAAGCTGCCGCGTCATGTCCCGGTAATACCCCCACGGCTTCCCGGGCGTCTCCGCCACGATGCTCGCCATCATCTCCGGCACGTCGATCTCCCGCAGCCGCTTGTAATACATCATCAGGACCTTCGCGTCCGACGGCATCGCCGGGTCGTACAGGAACACCTCCGCGTTCACACCCATGTTGTAAGGGTCCTCAAACCGCGCGTCCCGCCGCGGAACCCCGTCGTACCGCCAGGGCGTCGCCGACCGCAGCCGAGTCGGAACCGGGCCGGCCTCCCCCATCGTCCCGTCCATCCCGCCCGCCGACCGCAGAGCCGCCTCCAAGACCAACCGCGCAGGAGCCCACCCGGCCCGCTCCCCCTCCGTTACCAACCCCGACACCGCCGCCCGCCCCCAGTCCAGCATCTCCTCCAACTCCACCAACGCCATCCGCAACGCCCGGCGCGTCGGCTGGTCCGCCAACACATGGGCCTGCGTCCGATGCCGCTCCATCGCGTCCCGCAAGGCCGGCAACACCACCTCGTACACCCCCATCAGCAATTCCCCTGTCCCCGCCGACGCCAGCACCTCATCCATCAACACCTCCAACCCTGCGTGCGGAACGTCCTCGAGGCCCAACGGCGGCTCCCGCATCTCCCCCACCCGCGCCCGCAGCGCCGTCACCTGCTCCGCCGCCAGGTGCGCGTGCAGGCTGAACGCCATCTTCACCTCGTACACGGGCTCCGACGTGATCCGCCCCACCCAAAGCGCGTGCAACCGCCGCAGCACGTAATGATGACGCTTCAGCCGCCGCACCGATTCCGCCACCGCCAACCCCGGCCGCACCGCCTCCTGCATGGACCCCAGCCCCGCCAACGCGGGCAACCCGGCAAACGTCCGGTACGCTTGTGCCCTTTCCTCAACCCGTTCACGCGTCGCCTTCTCGCTCGTGCTCATCCGCCGCAACCCTGCCTCCCCCTCCCCGCCGCGCCAGCCTCCAATGGCTCCCATGAGCCCCGCACGGGCCATCCTCCCATCCGCATCTTCCTCCAAAAACCTGCGCTCGCCCTCGCCGCATCCCCCGCGCAAACCTTTCCTCCATAAACATGCCGCACGCCTTCTCGCAGCCCCTCCGGGGCATCGTCCCGCCCCTCGTCACCCCGCTCCTCGCCGACGGGTCCCTCGACGCCGACGCCGTCCCACGCATCGTCGAGCACGTCATCCAAGGGGGCGTGGCCGGCGTGTTCATCCTCGGCACCACCGGCGAGGGGCCCTGCCACCCCCGCCCCGTCCAGGCGGCCATGATTCGTGCCACCACGCGCGCAGCCGCCGGGCGCATCCCCGTCCTCGTGGGCATCACCGCCTGCGCGCCCCACGATTCCCGACAGCTTGCCGCCATCGCCGCGGAGGCCGATGCCGATGCCGTCGTCCTCGCGCCCCCCTTCTACCTCCCCGCGACCGGTCCTGACATGCAACGGCATGTCCAATCCCTCCTCGAAGGCCTTCCCCTGCCCCTCTTCCTCTACAACATGCCGTCCCTCGTGAAGACGCCCATCGCGCTCGACCTCCTCCGCTGGGCCATCGACCAACCCGCCATTGTCGGGTTCAAGGACAGCGGCGGGGACTTCGGGTACTTCCACAAGGCCCTTCAGGTCACGCGCGCGCGGCCCGCATTCACCGTGTACATCGGGCCCGAGGAACTCGTGGGCGACGCCGTCCTCTTCGGCGCCCACGGTGGCGTGAGCGGCGGAGCACAGGTCTTCCCCAAGCTCTATGTCGAGCTGTGCCACGCCGCCGCCGTCGGCAACCTCCCACGCACCCGCGCCCTCAACGACATCGTCCAGCGGGTCTCCCGCGAGATCTACGGAGCCTCCGGCTACGCCGCGTCGGTCATCCGCGGCATCAAGTCCGCCCTCCGCGCCCGCAACCTCTGCGACGACGTCATGTCCGAGCCCTTCGGACACGGCACCGACGCCGACCGCTCGCGCATCGCCGGTGCCGTGGCCGCCATCGACGTCGCCATCGCGGCGGCCCTGCGCTAGCCCAGCCCGCCGGACCGGTCACGGCGACGCCATCGGCCCCGACACACGGCTGAGGAACTCCACGAGGTCCGACAACTGCTGCAACGTCAGCGTCTCGTTGTAGTCCCCCATCCGCGAGAGCTTGCCCGACGCCACCAGTTCGCGCTGGTACGCCGGATCGATGCGATGGGACGGGTTCACGATCGATTGGATGCGGTCCATGCGCGTCCGCCGGCGCGGCTCGTCCCCGAGGACCACCGGCACCGGCGGCTGTGCCGTTGGTGCCGGGAAGATCGTCGCGTGCCCCTTCACCGTGTGGCACGAGTGACACCACAGGTCGCGGAACGCCGCCTCGCCCCGCGTCACCGACCCATGTGGCAGCCACGCCGCCTCCGCCTCGACCAAACGACGGCCCCGCCATGGCAGCCGGGGCTCGTCGGACATCCCACCCGCCCAGGACGGAACCCCGTTCGCATCCCGCAGGTGCAATGTTCCCTCGTCCGTCTTCACCTGCCGCGCCACCAACACCGGCCGCCCCTCGATGGTGACGTCGGACCCCGTCACCTCAACACGCTGCTTGGGCTTCACCAACACGTCCTGCCTCTGGAGGTACCAACGCGGGCCCAAGTGGACCGTCACGACGTTGGTCCCCGTGTCCACCTCCGCGCGGATGCCCTGCGCCATCCCCCGACGCGGCGTGAAGGTCTCCACGCGCGTCACCGTGCCGGAGGCCGACACGATGTTGTTGGAGTCAAACAACCGGACGAACGAGGCCTCGGCGGACCAACCGCCGCTGCCGGGCCTCGGGAGCCAACCCTGCGCACGCACCTGGCACGCGCCGGACACGACCAAAGCCGCCGCGAGGACGCGGGCGACTGGATTGAAACAACGGGAACTTGGGAGCATCACGAACGTCTTCATGCAATCAGTGTCGTGGACGCCCCAGCGCAAAGGGGATGCCACGACTAGGACCCGGCGGTCGCCGCCGCAAATCGGATTTCCGCCGGGCATCACCTCGTAACCCCGCGCGCGCCGCGAAACCCATGGACTTCCCGCCGCCCTCCCGGAAACCCTCCGCCCATGCCGCTGGAGGCCGCCCATTGCTGCGCCGTCATTCCCGCCCGCGACGAGTCCGGGCGCATCGGCTCCGTCGTGGCCGGGGCCTTGCGTCACCTGCCCGCCGCATGCGTCGTGGACGACGGGTCCAGGGACACCACCGGCAACGAGGCCCGAGCGGCCGGGGCACGGGTCCTGCGCCATGACCGCCCCTTGGGAAAGGGCACGTCGCTTCGCACCGGGTGGCTCGACGCCATCGCCCGCGGCCATGCATGGGTCCTCCTCATGGACGGCGACGGGCAACACGCCCCCGACGACATCCCAGCCCTCCTGGACGCAGCCGGCGACGGCTCCCCGCTCGTCATCGGCGCGCGCCATCTCGAGCCCTCCGTCATGCCATGGACACGACGCGCCACCAACCGCTGGCTCAGCCGACGCATCTCCCGCCTCGCCGGCCAGTGCATCCCGGACTCGCAGTCCGGCTTCCGCGTCGTTCACCTGCGCACGCTGGCAAGCCTCCCCCTGCGCAGCACCCACTTCGAGATCGAGTCCGAGATGTGCGTCGCCTTCGCCCGCAACGGCCATCGCATCACGTCGGTGCCGGTCCGGACCCTGTACGGGACGGAGGTCAGCAAGGTCTCACCCTGGAGGGACGGCTGGCGGTGGTGGCGGTGGTACCGGGCCACCCGCCGCGACCTTGCTCCATGACAACACGACGCGCGTCCCATGGAACCGCCACGTCCGCGCGCCCAACAGTCCCGCCCGCCGCGCCAGCGCATCCCATTCCTCCACCCGCCAGGCGCGCCGAACCGACAACATCGCATCCTCGCGAAACCCCCGGGACATCCAGAACAACCCCGCCCACAGGCCCGCCAACAAGGGCACGTTGCGATGCAG
>JBJSZF010000494.1:0-1419 GCA_046090125.1 Verrucomicrobiota bacterium | reverse complement strand
CTGCTGGTGTCTGGCTTTGATGGGCGACTTGCCCTCCTGCGCGAATGGACGCCGGCCGGACCCTCCCGCGTCTGGGCATCGCCGGCCGGGGGCGGTGCCGAGCCTCGAATCGAGCACGGAGAGGGCTGGGCCTTCGTCCTGACCAACGGTCAGTCCGGCGGCCTGCGCCGGGCCGTCCTGCATGAATGGCGCGACCCCCTGCCCGTGCCCGCCACCCGCCTGGTGGCCCTCGACCTATGGCGCATCGCCTCGGGCGCGGGCTTCTTGTGGGCGGCCGGCGTCGGCACCAACGACACGCCCACCCTGTGGCGCTTGGGCGCGGGCGGCGATCCCGTCGCCTTCCCCATCACTGGCTCCAACCCCACCTACACCCTGTTCCAATCCGCCGAACTCAACGGCCGCCTTCTCTTCTCCGCCAGCGGCCAACGCCCACGCGAACTCTGGTCCGGCGGAGCCGATGGCATCCGTGTCCTCAGGGCCGCCGATGGCTCCGGCTTGGACTTCATCGACCGGTTCCACCGGTTCAACGACCGCCTGTACTTCCAGGCCGCCACCCAAATCACCGCCCAGTACTGGTCCACCGACGGCACCGACTCCAGCACGCGTCGGTTCCGCGAGGAAGCACCCGCCGCAGGCCGACCCGTGTCCGAGCTGAAGCCCGTCACCCTGAACGGCAAGCTCCTGTTCAGCGCCCTTCGATTCGGCGAACCCCACGAGCTGTGGGTTTCCGACGGGACCACGGAGGGCACGACGGCGCTCGGGCGCGTCCTTGATCCCATCCGGGGCGAACTGCACGCCCAGTCCATCCGCCACCTGGCCGTCGCGGGCGACCGCGCCTTCTTCAGGGCCGCCACGGCGTGGGGGGCGGAGCTTTGGGTGACCGACGGCACCCCCGGCGGCACCCGCATGGTCGCGAACATCGCCCGCGCCTCGGGCGGCTCCTGGATGGAGCCCGACAGCGACCCCGAGTGGATCACGCCCCTGGGACGCAACGTCGTGTTCGTGGCCGGCACCGCCGCGGAGGGCCGCGAGCTGTGGTTTTCCGACGGCACCGAGGCGGGGACACGCCCGGTCAGGAACCTCGTTCCGGGCCCCAACTCGCCCGGCATCGCGGACCTCACGCCGTTGGGCGGACGCGTCTTCTTCACCGCCAAGACGACCGCCGAGGGCCGCGAGCTGTGGGCCACGGACGGCACGGCCGAGGGCACCGTCCTGGTCGAGGACCTGCTCCCGGGGCCGATGTCGTCCGACCCGTCGGACCTCACCGTGCTGGGCGGGCGGATGGCCTACCTGGCCCGGGACCAAGGCGACGACATCGCGCTGCGCTCGGTGGCGGCCACCGCGTCGCCCTACGAAGCATGGCTGGCGGGCTACGCTCTGCCGCCGGGATTCCCGCATGACCCGGCCGCCGATGGCGAC
>JBJSZF010000493.1:0-1949 GCA_046090125.1 Verrucomicrobiota bacterium | reverse complement strand
GCGGCTCCAGCGGATGGCCGCTCACGAAGAAGCCCAGGAGCTCCTTCTCGTGCGCGAGCTTCTCAGCGGGCGGCCAGTCCGGCAGCTCCACCGTCGCCTCCGGCTCGGCCGATCCCCGGCCCTTCTTGCCCTTCGCGGGGGCCGGCTCCAGCGCGTCCAGGAAGCTCGCCTGGCCCCGGGCGCGGTCCGCCGCCAACGCCGCCGCCCGGCCCATCGAGGGCTCCACCTGCGACCACAAGGTGGCGCGGTTGGCCCCGAGGCCATCGCACGCGCCGGCCTTCACGAGGCACTCGAGCGTCTTCCGGTTCAACGCCCGCCCATCCACGCGCTCGCACAGCTCCGCCAAGGTCTGGAAACGGCCCTGGCCCCGCGACTCCAGCATCGCCTTCACCGCCACCTCGCCCACGCCCTTGATCGCCGCCAGCCCGAACCGGATCACCGTCGTGCCATCCGCCCGCCGCGCCGGCGCGAAGGCCACGTCCGACTCGTTCACGTCCGGCCCGAGGACGTCGATGCCGAACCCGCGCGCCTCGGTGATGTACTGCGCGAGCTTGGCGAGGTCCGCCTGGTCGTTGGTCATCATCGCGCACAGGAACTCCACCGGGTGGTTGGCCTTCAGGTAGGCCGTTTGGTAGGCGACGATGGCGTAGGCGGCGGCATGGGACTTGTTGAAGCCGTACCCCGCGAACTTTTCGAGCAGGTCGAAGACCTCGTTGGCCTTGCTCTCGGGGATCTGGTTCTTGTCGCGGCAACCCGCCACGAAGGTCTCCCGCTGCTTGGCCATCTCCTCGGGCTTCTTCTTGCCCATCGCGCGCCGCAGCAGGTCCGCGCCGCCGAGCGTGTAGCCCGCCAGCACCTGGGCCGCCTGCATGACCTGCTCCTGGTAGATCAGGACCCCGTAGGTCTCGCGCGACACCGGCTCCAGCAATGGGTGCGGGTACTCCACTTCGCGCCGCCCATGCCGCCGCTCGATGAAGTCCGGGATCAGGTCCATCGGGCCCGGCCGGTACAACGAGATCAACGCCGTGATGTGCTCCACCGACTGGATCTGGAACTTGCGGCACAGGTCACGCATGCCGCCGGATTCAAGCTGGAACACGCCGAGGGTCTGGGCGTTGTTGAGCAGCGCGTACGTCTTCGCGTCGTCCAGCGGCAACGCATCAATGGGCACCTCCACCCCGGACGTGCGTCGCACCAGCTCGCAGGTGTTGCGGATCACGGTGAGCGTCTTCAGGCCCAGGAAGTCCATCTTGAGCAACCCCAGGTCGCCCACCGGCCCCATGGCGTACTGCGTGACGATCGAACCGTCGTCCGCATCCTTCAGCGGAAGCAGGTTGACCAACGGCTGCGCCCCGATGACCACGCCCGCCGCGTGCACGCCCGCGCTCCGCGCCTGGTCCTCCAGCACCAACGCCGTGTCCACCAGCTCCCGCGTCGTCTCCTCCCCGTCGTAGGCCCTCCGGAAGTCCGCGCTCTTCTCCAGCGCGTCCTTCAGCCCCCACTTCACGTCCGTGATCATCTTCGCCAGCCGGTCCGTGTCCGAGAACTCCAGCCCCATCACCCGCCCCACGTCCCGCACCACCGACTTCGCGCCCATCGTCCCGAACGTGACGATCTGCGCCACGGCGTCCTGGCCGTACTTCTTCCGCACGTACTCGATCACCTCGGCACGGCGGTCGTCCGCAAAGTCGATGTCGATGTCGGGCGGGCTCACGCGCTCCGGGTTCAGGAAGCGCTCGAAGAGGAGCCCGTAGCGGATCGGGTCCACGTTCGCGATCTCCAGCAGGTAGGTCACCAGCGACCCGGCCGCCGACCCGCGCGCCACGCACGAGATGCCCATCGAGCGCCCGTGCCGCACGAAGTCGCCCACGATCAGGAAGTAGCTGACGTAGCCCGTCGTCGCGAGCACGCCCAGCTCCAGGTCGAGACAGTCCAGCAACGCCTGGATC
>JBJSZF010000492.1:0-23096 GCA_046090125.1 Verrucomicrobiota bacterium | reverse complement strand
GTTGGCGGTGACGACCGGCTTCGACGAGCGAGCGACGGACGGCTTCGTTCGCGCGAACATTGCGCAGGGCAACCCGCACTACGTGGTGGTGTCGAGCCCCGGAGACAGGGTGGTGGGATGGTGCGACATCGTGCCGTCGTTGCCGTGGGACACCTTCCAACACGTGGGGCGGCTGGGCATGGGCCTGCTGCCGTCGTGGCGCGGTCACGGCGTGGGGCGTGAATTGCTGTCGATCGCGATGGGGGATTGTGAGCGACGAGGTTTTTTCCGGGTGGAGTTGGAGGTGTTTGCGAGCAACAGGCGGGCCGTGCGGTTGTACGAACGAGGGGGTTTCCAACACGAGGGCCGGGCGGTGGCGGCGTGTCAGTTGGACGGGAGATGGGAAGACATCCTGCACATGGCTTGCTTGCTGGGGCCATTGCGGGCGGGAACCCGTTGAGGGCGGGGCTTGGTAGAATCCGCGCGTGACACCCGGCGCGCCGTCTGGCATCCCCTTGTGCGCCTTGCGACCCCATCGTCTAGAGGCCTAGGACACCGCCCTTTCACGGCAGTAACCGGGGTTCGAATCCCCGTGGGGTCGCCACTTCACCGTGCCGGATCGGCTCGCCATGCCCCCCGCCCTTGTGCCGTTCATTGCATGGGGGCAGGCCGATGGATGGGATTCCGTTCTTGACCTTCCTGCGGGGCGGGACGTTGGGTGGGGCATCTCCATGAAAGCGCAACAACGTGTGGAAGGGGAGGTGGCCCATTTTGGGGCGGGGTTCACCTTGATCGAGTTGCTGGTCGTGATTGCGATCATTGCGATCCTTGCAGGGATGCTCCTGCCCGCGCTGGGGAAGGCCAAGTCCAAGGCCCAAGGGATCCAGTGCATGAGCAACCAGCGCCAACTCAGCCTGGCGTGGAACCTCTACGCGGGCGACCACGGCGACAACCTGGTGTGGAACGACCTGACGGCCGACGGGTCCGGCTGGGTGCGCGGGGTGCTCGACTACAACCCGGGCAACCCGCACAACACGAACCGGGCCAACCTGCTGGACCGCAACTACGCCAAGCTCGCGCCCTACACGCAGTCGGCCGGCGTGTACAAGTGCCCGGCGGACAACTCCTACGTCGTGTCGGGCGGCCGCCGCATCCAGCGCGTCCGAAGCCTGTCCATGAGCCAGGCCATGAACTCGCGCGATGACTGGCTGAGCTTCATCACGAAGAAAAAGTACGTCGTGTTCCGCAAGATGGCGGACTTCGGCATGATGAGCCCTGCGATGGCGTACGTGTTCATCGACGAGCACCCGGACAGCCTGAACTTCGGGGACTTCGCGGTGGCGATGAACGACGGGGCGGCGGCGTCCTCGATCCACATCATCGACTACCCGGCGAGCAGCCACAACCGCGCGGGCGGGCTGAGCTTCGCGGACGGACACGCGGAGGTGCACAAGTGGGTGGATGCGCGCACGGTGAAGCCGGTGACGATGAAGCTGATGACGCTGGTCGTGCCGTCGGGCGGCAACGCGGACATGATCTACATGTCGGAGCGTGCGTCGGTGCGGCTGCCGTGAGGGCGGTCAGGCCCCGAGGCGGGCGAGGATGTTGCGCGTGACGCGCTCGACGGCGGGATCGCGGCCGCGGAGGCCATGGGACCAGTCGGTGCTGCCGACGGTGACGACGGTGCCGCCGCGTTGATACAAGCCGAGGACGGCGTGGCCCTTCCGGCCCTTTTCCCAGCGCTCGTACCATTCGCAGTCGTCCGGATGCCACTGGGCGGGGGCGGTGGCGAGGGCCTCGAAGGAGGCGGGCGTTCCGTCCCGGTGGGTGGGCGCGGGAAGTCCGTCCTTCCATGCCAGCTCGCACCCGTCGCATTCATAGCCGACGACGGTGTCCTTGGCCCCGAGGGTTTCGCCGCGCCGGAGGCCTGTTCCCTCGAAGAGCCAATGGTCCGGGCGATGGACGGTGTAGCCGCCGCTGGCGTCCATGAGCTGGCCGTGGCTGCGATGGTAGCCGCCCCAGAGGAAGCCGACGCCGGTGAGGGAGTTTTCGGGTCGGCCGACGAGGTGATGGCTCCAGAGTGAGGAGAGGGTGGCCATGCTGCCCCGGGCGACGAAGACGGGGTCTTGCTGGACGTTCTGCTTCCAGCAGGCGAGGGCGGAGCCGTTGTCTTCGGAGCGCACTTGCCAGCAGCAGGTGTTGCCGCTGAGGAACGCGGCGTTGCCTCCCTGGCCGATGAAGGCCTCCAACGCGTCGCGCATGGGCGCGGACCAGTACTCGTCATGGCCGACGCTGAGCACGAGGCGACGGCCCTTCAGGATGCCGGGGTGCTCTTCGAGGTCGCCGTTGGTGGCGTAGGCGACATCGATGCCGGAGGACTCGGCCCATTCGACGAAGGCCTGCTCCCAGTTGGGGAAGAGGCTGGCGGGCGGGCGGAGATAGGAGACGCGGTGGCCTTGGTTGCCGCCGCGCCCGTTGTAGGCGTAGAGGCTGAAGCCGCCCCAGTTGTTGTAGGCGTTGTAGGTGTGGGTGGCGAAGGGGAGAAGAATCTTGGCGCCCTCGCCCTCTCGCGGGCGCACCACGAAGAAGCAGGAGGACTCAGCAGAACGCCCGCCACGGCGCACGTAACGCCCGCCGCCATCCCGGACGCGGAACGTCACGTGGTAATAGCCACTGCGCCACGTGGCCGGGACGGGGATCTTCAAGGCGACCGGCCAACGGCATCCATGGGACGAGGCGTCCTCCGGCACGGGATGGTCTCCGAGGCGTTGTGCCTCGCCGGTCCACACGACCTCGCGACGGGCACCCAGGCGGGCGACCTCGACGGTGCACGAGGAGGAGGAGGAGGAGGAGAGGTGGAGTGCGACCTCGTCGCCGGCCTGGTGGCTGACGCGACCGGCGTAGCCCTCGACGTAAAGGGAGGGGACGTCCTCGGCGGCGAGGCGTCGTCCGAAGGCTACCGAGCCAAGGCCCGTGATGCCTGCCATCCGAAGGAACGGGCGTCGGCGGAGGGGCGTGGCGTGCATGGCGGAGGCGTTCTTGGCCAGGGGCGGGAGGCCCAGGACTGTGCGGCTTGCGCCGGGGCTAGAAGTCGTCCTCGTTGGGCTCGAGCGGGGGCCGGAGGCCGTACTTCTTGCGGAGGGCCTGTACGGCGGCGAGGGGCTTCATGCCGCCGGTGCAGGTGGGGTCAGAGAGGGAGGCGGCGGCGGCACAGACGCCGGTGAGGAGGCATTCCTGGAGGTCCCAGCCCTCATGGAGGCCGTACAGGACGCCGGAGGCGAAGGCATCTCCGGCCCCGGCAGTCCCGGCGATGGCCTTGGCGGGGACCTTGAGGGAGGGTTGCCAGAAGTCCTTGCCATCGCGGGTGCGGCCGAAGGCGCCCTCGGGGAAGTGAATGACGACGAGCTCCTTGACGCCGTGCTGGAGGATGGCCCCGGCGGCGTGGCGGAGGGAGACGGTGTCGAGGACGGCGTCCTTGCGGATGCGGAAGCCGGTGACCATGCCGGCCTCGTACTCGTTGATGATGGCGTAGTCGCAGTGCTTGAGGGCTGGGGTGACGACGGCCTTGAAGCGGTCGCTGGCCTCGCTGACGACGTCGATGCAGGTACGGATGCCGGCCGCCTGGGCGGCGGCGAGGACCTTGGCGGCCTGGGAGATGCCCTCCTTGTTGAGGACGTCCATCTTGTCCAGCAGGAGCAGGTAGCCCAGGTGGAAGAACCGGGCCTTGGTTTTGCTGAAGTCGAGGTCCTTGCCATCCCAGAGGGCGTTCGCCCCGCGGTGGTGGAAGAAGGTGCGCTTGCCGGTCCCGGCGACGGTCATGACGTCGGTGTAGGAGGTGGGGGCATCGGCGGTGGCCTTGAGGAAGCGGGTCTCGATCTTGTGCTTCTCGCAGTCGGCGATGATCTGGGCTCCGAGGGCGTCCTTGCCGACGAGTCCGGCCGCGTGCAGGGGGAAGGGGGCACCCAACTTGGCCAGGTTCATGAGCACGTTGTAGGGCGAGCCACCGGTTCCTTGGTGCTGGGACCGGATGTTGGCCAACTGCTCCTGGGCAGGGTACGTGTCGATGACCTTGACCTGGTCGATGATCCAGTTGCCGCCGGCGAGGAGGCCGGAGCGCTTGGAGGTCGTGGAGGCTTTCATTCGCTGAGCAGGGGGAGTTTCAATGGTCCTGCCAGGTGGATGCTCTCCGGAGGACCGGGGAAAGGCTATCCCAGCGCAGGGGCGGCTGTCTTCAAAGATTTCTTGTCCATCCGGCGAAACGGTGCCTGCCCAAGGGGTCGGTGACCTGCGGGCGGGAGGCCGGGCGCGACCCGACCCGAAGGGCGGGAGCATGGGAGGGTGGCCGGGCAAGGGGGCATTGGGTTAGCCGAACCGATTCAGATGGATCGGTCGGCTTAGGCGGACGCGGTGTCGCGTTCCTCGTTGCATCGGGCCTTGGCAAGGTCCCAGCCCGGGCTGACTTCAAGGCCGGGTGCGTCCGGGGCGGCGCCGGAGCGCACGAGTTGCTCGCCCAGGACGCCGACCATGGCGGCGTTGTCCGTGCAGTAGGCGGGGAGGGCGATGCGGCAGGCGAGGCCTTCCCGATGGCAGCGAAGGGTGAGCTCGCGTCGAAATCCCACGCTGCACGCGACGCCCCCCGACGCCGTGATGCAGCGGAGGCGATGGCGGCGGGCGGCGCGCAGGGCCTTGCCCACGAGGACGTCCACGACGGCGGCGCGGATCTCGGCGCATAGGTTGCGGAGTTGCTGGCCGTCGCCGGTGCAGCCGGGATGACGGGACAGGTAGGTGCGCACGGACGTCTTCAGTCCGCTGAAGCTGAAGTCATCATGGGGGTCGTGGAGGGTCGGGCGAGGAAAGAGGGACGCGTCGGCATGGCCTTGCTCGGCGAGTTGGTCCACCTGGGGCCCGCCTGGGTAGCCGAGCCCCATGAGCTTGGCGCACTTGTCGAGGCATTCGCCGGCCGCGTCGTCGAGGGTGCCGCCGAGCACGGTGTGGCTGCCGAATTGGTCCACGCGGACGAGGAGGGTGTGGCCGCCGCTGACGACGAGGCAGACGTGGGGTTGGAGTTCGTGCCAGGCCGCTTGCGGAGGCGTGCCGGAGATCCAGGGCGAGTACAGGTGGGCCTCGTGATGGTGCACGCCGAACAACGGCAGGCCGCTGGCGAGCGCCAGTCCTTGGGCGGTGGCGTAGCCTGCGGACAGGGCAGCGGGCAGGCCGGGACCCCGGGTGGCCACGATCGCATGGAGGTCGGCGGGAGCAACGCTCGCCCGGCCCAAGGCTTCGCGGACGACGGGCGGCAGGTTGCGAAGGTGCTCGCGGACGGCGAGCTCGGGGACGACGCCTCCATACTCGGAGTGCAGGAGGGCCTGCGAGGCCACGACGCTGGACAGGATCACGCCGTCATGGACGACGGCGGCTGCGGTTTCGTCGCAGGAGCTTTCGATGGCGAGCACCATGGCCTCGAAGGGCGCGTCGCCTGGGATTACTGAACCTTGGCCGGTGCGTTGGTCTTGCCCGTGGCGGCGGCACGCTTGCCAAACATCCCGATGCCCTTGAGGAGGTCCACGGCGCGCTCGAGCTGGGCGTCGCGGTCGGCGAGGGCGAGCTCCCGGACGGCCTGGCGGCGGGCGGGGTCGAAGCCCTTGAGGGCGTCCTCGAGGTTGGTCTTGCCGCCGGGCATGCGTCGGAGTTGGACGGCGGCCTCCTCGTCCTCGCTCATCGGGACCTCGATGTCCGGCGCGAGGCCCTTCTCGTGGATCACCCGGTGGCTGGGGGTGTAGTACTTGGCGGTGGTGAGGCGGAGGGCGGAGCCGTCGGAGAGGGGCAGGATGCTTTGGACGGAGCCCTTTCCAAAGGTTTGCTCGCCCACGAGGACGGCGCGCTTCAGGTCCTGAAGGCAGCCCGAGACGATCTCGGCGGCGCTGGCGCTGCCGCCATTGACAAGGATGGCCATGGGGAAGCGGCGCACCTTGCCCCGGGAGAGGGCGAGGCGGCGGGTGTTGCTGGAGGCGGAGCGGCCCTCGGTGCTGACGATGAGCTGGTTACGTTCGACGAACTTCTCGCAGACGGCGACGGCCTGGTCGAGGAGGCCGCCGGGGTTGCCGCGGAGGTCCAGGACGAGGGCCTCGACGCCCTTGGATTCCATGAGCTTGAGGGCCTCTTCGAGTTCCTCGGCCGTGTGCTCGGCGAACTGGGTGAGCCGGATGTAGCCCACCTTGTCAGGCCCCACGGGGAAGGCGCGGCGATTGTCGATGTCCTTGGCGGAGTACACCCGGATGTCGGCGCGCGTCAGGGTGATGTCGCGGGTTTCGGATTGTCCGGGGCGTTGGACGGTGAGGACGACCTTGGTGCCGGAGGCCCCGCGGAGGCTGACAACGGCGTCGGCCTGGTTCATGCGCTCGGTCGTCTTGCCGTCGATCTTGACGATGCGGTCCTGGGGGAGGATGCCGGCCTCGAACGCGGGCGTGTCCTCCATGGGGGAGATGACAACCAGCGCACCGTCCTTGGCGTGGACCTGGAGGCCAACGCCGCCGTAGGTGCCCTCGGTGTCCTGCTTGAGGTCGTCGTACTTGGTCGCCTCCATGAACTCGCTGTGGGGATCCAGGGTGGCGAGCATCCCCTTGAGCGCCCCTTGGACGAGGTCGCGGTAGGTGATTTTTTCGCCGTCCACGTGGTCGCGCCGGACGCGCTCGAGAACGCGTGCGAAGAGTTCCAGCTGTTGGTAGGCGTCGTCCTTCTCGCCCCCGGCCAGCAAACGCATGACGCTGGCGCCCGAGAAGAGGAACAACCCCAGCGCCAACGCGTAGAACCCAAGGACAACTCGCCGTTTCATGCTCCCGGGCATCCTACCGGGCATGCCTTGATGCGCAACGACGCATCCCGGGAGGCGGCAAGGGGAGGGGGGACATGAAGGGTGATGGATGAAGGAAGGGGCGCGGCGGGCTCTCACCCGGCCCCGAGACACGACCCTAGGCCATCGCGGGCAGGTAGCCGCGGCGCCACAGGTCAAAGTGGTGCAGGGCGGCGAGGGCGATGCTGTGGCGGATGCGTCCGGAGGCGACGAGGCGGGGGACTTCGTCTAGGGGCACCAGTCGCACGGCGATGTCCTCGCCGGCGTCGAGGTGGCGCGGATGGGTGAGGCGCGCGCCGGTGACCAGGATGGTGTGGCAGCGGTTGTTCATGATGGCGGCGTTGGCGTGCATGTGGCCGATGACCCGGGCGGACTCGCCCGAATAGCCCGTCTCCTCCTGGAGTTCCCGGACGGCCGTCGCCACGGGGTCCGCCTCGCCCGGGTCCATCATCCCGCCGGGCACCTCCAGCTCGACGGTCTCGGATCCATGCCGAAACTGCTCGACCATGACCAAGTGGCCGTCCGTCGTGACTGCGCAGGCATTCACCCAGTCCACGCTCTCGATGACAAAGAGGTCATGCTGGCGCCCGGTGCGCGGGTGAACCCGAAGGTCCGAGCGAATGTTGAAGATGCGGAAGTTGCCCACTGGCTTTGTTCCCACGCGTTCCCAGGGCCGGATCGGATCGTCCATGAGGGTGGAAGTTATCGGAACCCGATGGGAAAGGCACGCGTGACGAAGGCCGTGGCGCATGGGGTCCATCGATCCCCCAGGGTGGCGCGCCCCGGCGCTCGACGGGGCGGCCGACATGGATACGCTGGGCCCGTGGGGTTTCAGTATCGCAAGTCGGTCAACCTGGGCCCGTTCCGGGTGAACCTGAGCACGCGCGGGGTGGGCTGGTCCGTGGGCGCGGGCGGCTTCCGCACGGGCGTGTCGGCGCGTGGGCGGCGGTACTCGTCGTTCACGGTGCCGGGCACGGGCTTGAGCTATCGAACGGGCGGGCGGGGCGGTTGCCTCGGGCTCGTGCTGGTGGGCGCGGCCGGGGCGGGTGGCTTGGCTTGGACCGCCTTTTGGCTGCTGGGCGCATGAAGGCCTGGCATCGGCCACGAATCGTCTCACACGCAATCTGCTGGCGAAGGGCAAACTCATGGCAACCACGAGGAAGGTGAACTGGATGCGGACGCTGCGAACGTCGTCGTCGGAGCGGCTGCTGGCTCGGGTCGAAGGCCGGGACGTGGCGGCGGTGGACCTGCACCACCTTGAGGGCGGCGTGGTGGCGGGCACGGTGGTGGTGCTGCGCGGGGCCGGGTTGTCCGAGGCGGACGTCCCGGCGCTGCTCTCGGACTTGGACGAGAACTGGCTCCCGGGCGTGGACCTCGCCACGGGCAACCTGACGTTCACGGTGGTGATGGGGGACGTCCTGGGGAACTACGAGGCCGTGCGCGCGGGCGAGGACGCGGCGCGCGCGTCATGAGTGCGTCTTGCCTTCGCGCCCTGCGGCGCATGGCCCCTTGGGCGGCGGCGTGGTTGTCCGTGTTCCTTGCCGCCGCAGCCGATCCGTCCCGGCGTCTCAACGTCGCCGTGCTCACGACGGAATACCGGCACAACTCCCACGCGGACGTCATCGCAAGCCGCCTCGTCCTGACGGACATGCTGGACGGCACCGGGAAGGAGTCGCCGTTGAGGATGGCGTCTGTCTTCACGGACCAACGCCCGCCCAACGACATCAGCCGGCTGCTGGCGGCGTCGCACCGGTTCCGCGTCTCCACGAACATCGAGGACGCCCTGACGCTGGGGACGGGACGGCTGGCGGTGGACGGCGTGCTGTTGATCGCCGAGCACGGCAACTACCCGAGGTCGTCCACGGGCAACACGAGGTATCCGAAGCGCCGGTTCTGGGACGAGACGTTGCGGGTGTTCCGCGCGAGTGGGCGGGTGGTGCCGGTGTTCGTGGACAAGCACCTGGCGGATAACTGGGACGACGCCCGGCACATCCACGGCACGGCGCGCGAGCTGGGCGTGCCCTTGATGGCGGGCTCGTCCGTGCCCGGCTCCTGGCGGCACCCGGCGGTGGACGTGCCGCGCGGCGCGAAGTTGTCGGGGGTGTGCGTGGTGACGTATGGCTCGACGGACCATTATGGCTTCCACGCGTTGGAATGCCTCCAGGCCGTGGTGGAGCAACGGGCGGGCGGTGAGACGGGCGTGCGGCGCGTTCGCGGGCGCGTGGGCACGCAGGCATGGGAGGGCCTGGGTGAAACGGGATTCGACGCCGCGCTGCTCACGGCGGCCTTGGGACGACTGGGCGTGCACGGCGACGTCTCGGAGTGGAAGGCCAAGGTGGAGAAGCCCGTGCTTTGGGACATTGAGTACAAGGATGGGTTGCGGGCGCGCGTGATGGAGTTGAACGGCGTGGCCAATGGTTGGGCCGGTGCCTGGCGAGGCGCGGACGACGGGGCGGTGGGCTCAACGCGCTTTTGGACGCAGGAGGCGCGGCCCGCCGCCCACTTCACGCTGCTGTTGAACGGCATCGAGCAGATGATGGCCACGGGTCGGCCGGCGTGGGGCGCCGAGCGCACGCTGATGACAAGCGGCTTGCTGGATGCGCTGCTCCGGTCCGGCGTGGAGGGCGGCTCGCCGCTGGCAACGCCGTGGCTGGAATGGGGCTATGCCTCGTCGTGGCGCTGGAAGGAGCCGCCGCCGCCGCCGCCGGGACGGCCTTGGTCCGAGCAGTGAGGCGGGGAATCGTGCGTGCGCGGGGCGTAGCCGGACTGCGGCTCACCCCGGGCTGCGCGGCGTTGGGCGCGCCATGCGTCGGCGCTGTACAGCACGAGCGCCGACCAAATCAGGACGAAGCACGCGAGGCGTGCGGGGGGCAGGGGCTCGCGATAGACGGCGACGCCAATGAGCAGTTGCAGGGACGGCGCGATGTACTGGAGCACGCCCAGGGTGGAGAGGCGGATGCGCGGCGCGGCGTGCGCAAAGAAAAGCAACGGCACGGCCGTGACGACGCCAGTGGCGAGAAGCAAGCCGTGGCCGGAGGCGTCCAGGCGTCCCACGGCCCCGGCTCCATGGCCCTGAACCCAAGCGACGTAGCTGGCCGCGAACGGTGTCATGACCATGGTTTCGATGGCGAGGCCGGCCACGGGGCCCACCTTCGCCTGCTTTCGGAGCACGCTGTACAGGCTCCAGCTCCCGGCGAGGGCCAGGGCAATCCATGGCACGCCCCCTGCAAGGACGACCATGCCTCCAACGCCCACGGCCGCGATGCCCACGGCGGCGGCTTGGACGCGTTGGAGGTGCTCGTGGAGCAGGATCCGGCCGGCCACCACGCTGAACAGGGGCACCAGGAAGTAGCCAAGGCTGGTCTCGATGATGCGTCCGTGGTTCACGCCCCAGACGTAGGCCAGCCAGTTGATGGTGAGGAGCACCGCGCCCAGCCCCATGCGACACAGCGAACCCCAGCAGGTCAGCGCGTCGCGCACCTCACCCCGCGCGCGAGGCATCCCCAGCAACAGCAGCCCCAGGAAGACGAGCGACCACACCGTGCGATGCGCGATCAACTCGAGGGCCCCTACGGCCGCCAGTTGCTTCCAGAACAAGGGCACCAACCCCCACTGGAAGTAGCAGGCACAGGCCGAGGCCACGCCAGCCCGGACACGGTCGCGCTTGCCCGGCGCCGCCTCATGCGTGTTCACCCGCACAGGCTCCTCGAAGGCCGGGTGCCAGGTCAAACGCGTCGGCGTCCCAGTGGGGGGTGGCCGGTGACGCACTTGGTGCGACACGCCCGCGACGGTCCGTTCCGCTGGAAATCGACGGATCCGGGGAGCCTCCCAGCACGAATGACGTCCGAGACCGGCAACGCCATGGAAACGGGCAATGGCCGGTGCCGGATCGATTCGCCCCCCTTGCCTTGCCCCCCGGTCCACTTGTCCTTTCAGGCGTGCATCAGGATCCGGCGGAGGCCGAGGTTGCATCGTCGGCGGGTTTGGGCCGATGGGCCGATGGGCCGGTGGGAGGAAGGGGGGCCGACCCTGGCGGCAACGGGCCATGGCCGATGGACCTTTTGGGCCATGGGCGGGATTGGGTGCGAGGCGGGCGAGGTCCTCGATTGTACGCACCCGTACTAAAGGGTTGCAGCCACAACCCTGCCGCCGCATCGTGCCGAGGCTCGCTGACTTCGCGCTCGCACCGTCCCGCGCCCCGCATCGCCTCGCCATGAACGCTTCCCGCTCCTCGCACCCGCCTCTCCTCCGCGCCCTCGCCCTCGCCGCCGCCCTCGCGGCTTCCCTCAGCGCCGCGCCCGTCTCTGGTTGGCTCAACTGGCGCGGCCCCTCCCAGAACTCCGTCTCGGCGGAAACCTCCCTCCCCAGCAAGATCGACGCCGCCAAGCCCCTTTGGTCCGACGACTTCCCCGGCCAAAGCGCGCCGGTCGTCGCCGACGGCCGCCTCTTCATCAACGGCTACCTCGGCGACGGGCCGGAGCTTCAGGAAGTCGTGCGCTGCTACGACGCGGCCACCGGCAAGGTCCTCTGGGAACATCGCGAGAGCGACTTCCTGTCCGACACGATTTACCTCCGATATGCGACGTCCTCGCCCACCGTCGATGCGGAGACGGGCAACGTGTACGTCCAGTTCACCCAGGGCCTGCTCTGCGCCTTCAACCGGGACGGCAAGCTGTTGTGGAAGCACTCGATGATGGAGGAGTTCGGGCGCCTGACGTTCCCCAACTCCCGCACGGCGTCGCCTGCCGTGGACCGTGAGTTGGTCATCACCCGCGGCATCACCAGCGCTTGGGGAGCCCACGGCCCGGCCGGCGACCGCTTCTACGCCTTCGACAAGGTCACCGGCGAGATCGTCTGGAGCGCGGCCCCCGGCGACCGGCCCCAGGACAACACCTTCTCCAACCCCTACTTCGACATGTGGGACGGGAAGCGCGTCCTCTACAGCGCCGGCGGCGACAGCTCGATCCTTGCCCTCAACGCCCGCACCGGCGAGCCGCTCTGGCGCTTCCCCTTCGCCAAGGCCGGGGCCAAGGGTGGCATCAACGCTGCCCTCGTCCGCAGCGGCGACCACCTCATCGCCCTCCACGAGTCTGAAAACCTCGACTCGTCCGAGATCGGTCGCATGGCGGCCTTCCGCATCCCTTCCCCCGCCGAGGTGAAGCCCACCAACAGCATCACGCCCCACGTTTTCCCCCCCAAGGCCTTCGAGGTCTGGCGCAACGCCGTCGGATCCCTCGCCAGCTCGCCCGTCCTTGTCGGCAACCGCATCTACGAGGTCAACGGCACCGGCGAGCTCTGCGCCGTCGATGCCGCCACCGGCCGCGTCCTCTGGAAGAAGAAGATCGGCATCGAGCAACGCCAGAGCACGCCGTTCCATGCCAACGGCCTCCTTTACGTCGCGATGTACGTGACCATGAAGGATGCCAAGGATGCGACGGCCGCCGACGCCGACTCCGTCTCCAATGGTGACCTCATCGTGCTCAAGCCCTCGGACGACGGGGCCGAGGAGGTGAGCCGCACGCAGCTTACGGGCCGTTGCTTTGGCTCGCCCATCGGCCACGGCGGCGTGCTGTACGTCCAGACCGACAAAAAGCTCTACGCCTTTGGCAAGCCTACCGCGCCCGTGCCCACGCCGGCGTCCGCCGCGTGGCCCAAGCCCGGCGCGGCCGCGCAGCTCCAGCTCATTCCCTACGAGTTCCTGCTGCGACCCGGCCAAACCCAGGCCTTCCGCGTGCGCGTGCTCGACGCCAACGGGTTCACCGTCGAGACGGGCGTCGATCCCAAGTCCCTGAAGTGGGAGCCCTACGTCCCGCCGACGGCGCTCGTCCGGGCCTTTGCCAACGCCACGTTCAACCCCAAGGGCGAGTTGGTGGCCACGCCCGCGCCTGCCGCCAGCGCCGGCCAGTTCAAGGCCACGTTCAAGACCGCCGACGGACGTGACGTGGTCGGGTACATCAAGGGCCGCATTTTGCCTGCGCCGCCCCTCAAGTTCGACTTCCAGCAGTTCGCCCTCACCAACAAGACAACCAACACCGTCGAGCCCCCCACGGACTTCGCCTACCCGCCGTTGTCGTGGAACTCCGCCCGGTTCCGCTTTGAGGTTCGCGCCAAGGAACTCGACGGAGTGGCCACCAACGCCGCCCTCGTGAAGACCATCGACAACAAGCTCTTCCAGCGCGGACAGGTTTTCTTCGGGTTCCCCAATCTCTCCAACTACACCGTCCAGGCCGACGTCCTGAGCGAGGGCAACCGTCGCAAGATGTCCGAGGTGGGCATCCTCAACCAACGCTACGCGGTCATCCTCAAGGGCAACTCCCAGGAGATCGAAATCAACTCCAACCAGGAGCGCATCAAGGTGTCCCAGCCCTTCCGCTGGGCGCCCAACACCTGGTACGTCGTGAAGTCACGCGTGGACCTCCAGCCCGACGGATCCGCCCTGGTCCAAGGCAAGGCATGGAAGAAGGGCGATCCCGAGCCCGCCGATTGGCTCATTCGCTTCACCCACAAGAACGGCCACAAGCAAGGCTCGCCGGGCCTCTTCGGATTCGCACCCCAGGAGCAACGCGTCGCCATCGACAACATCGTCGTCTCGCCCAACTGAAAACCGGGCCGGGTGGGGACTGGCGAATGGCGAACCGCAAATCGTCCGACAGACGCCCCCTGCTCGCCGCTCACCGCTTACTGCTCGCTTCTCGCCATTTCCCACCATGAAAAACCTCCCCCTCCTCACCCTCGCGCTCGTCGCCTCCGGACTCGTTGCTCGTGCCCAGGACTGGCCCCAATGGGGCGGCAACGACCCCGGCCGAAACATGTACTCCACCGCCAAGGGCCTGCCGGATCGATTCGAGCCGGGCAAGATGAAGCCGGGCACGGAGGAGATCGACCTCGCCACCACGAAGGGCGTGAAGTGGGTCGTGAAGCTCGGGTCCCAATCCTACGGCAACCCCGTCGTGGCCGGCGGCAAGGTGTTCGTGGGCACCAACAACGAGTCCCCGCGCGACAAGCGCCACGTCGGCGACCGCTCCATTTTGATGGCGTTCGACGAGAAGACCGGCGCGTTCCTGTGGCAGCTCGTCGTGCCCAAGCTCAAGTCCGGCAAGGTCAACGACTGGGAGAACCTCGGCCTCCTGGCCGCGCCGCTCGTCGTCGGCAACCGCCTCTACGTCGTCACCTCCCGCTGCGAGGTCCTGTGCCTCGACACCGAGGGGCAGCGCAATGGCAACGATGGCGACTTCAAGGACGACGCCACCTACTTCGTCAAGGACACCCCCAAGGAGTCCGCGCCGCCCGAGTTGCTGCCCACCGACGCCGACATCATTTGGCGCTATGACATGATGGACGAGTTGGGCGTTTTCCCCCACAACGCCTCCAACTGCTCCGTCATCCTCATCGACGGCGTCCTCCACGTCTGCACCTCCAACGGCCAGGACTGGACCCACGTCAACATTCCGTCCCCGAACTCCCCCAGCTTCATCGCCTTGGACCCCAAGACTGGGAAGCTCCTTGCCGAGGACAACGCGGGCATCGGGCCCCGCATCTTCCACGGCCAGTGGACGTCGCCGTCCGCCGGGCGCGTGAACGGCGGGTGGCACGTCTATTACGGCGGCGGAGATGGCGTCGCGTATGCCTTCGACGTGAAGCCGTCCAAGGGCTCCGGCAAGCCCATCGTCCCCATCCTTCCCGGCACGCCCACCAGCCAGGTCGAGGAGGCCGAGACCGACTACCTCAAGAAGGTGTGGTGGCTGGACATCAACCCGCCCGAGTACAAGGCCAAGGACGGCAAGCCCATCAAGTATCCCGCCGCCGAGGGCCCCAGCGAGATCAACTCCACGCCCGTCTTCTACAAGAACCGCGTGTACATCGCCTCCGGCCAGGACCCCGAGCACGGCGAGGGCGTCGGCCGACTCGTCTGCATCGACGCCACCAAGACCGGCGACCTCACCAAGTCCGGCGTCCTCTGGGACTACAAGGGCATCAAGCGCTCCATCTCGACTTGTTCCATCGACCCCGCCACCGGCCTGCTCTTCATCGCTGACTTCTCCGGCTTCGTGCATTGCCTCGACGCCGAGACCGGCAAGGTCCAATGGGTCCATGACATGAAGGCCCACATGTGGGGCTCGACCTTCGTCGCCGACGGCAAGGTGTATGTCGGGGACGAGGACGGCGACTTCACCGTGTTGGCCGCCGACCGGACGCTGAAGGTCATCAGCGAGACCAACCTGGGCGCACCCGTGTACAGCACGCCCATCGTTGCCAACGGCACCATGTACGTGGGTTCCCAAACCCACCTCTTTGCCATCGCGGCCGGAGCCACCCCTTCCGCCGTCGAGAAGCCCCCGGGCACCATCGAGCCCAAGAAGTAAGGGGGTTGAGATTCTGCAAAACGAGGATACCTAACGCGCGCAGCGGGCGGGGCCTGTCGATGGCTTCGCCCTCTAGCCAAGGATACGTCATCGCAACGCATACCGTCGCTTCACAAGCCGTTCATCCCTCATCCCACCTCCTGCATCCTTCCGTCCCCACCCTTCGCCCTTCGCCCCTCACCTCCTTCCACCATGCCCATCCCTACCGTTTCCCCCGAGGCCGTTGCCGCCGCGCGCGACCAACTCAACCAGCACCTTCGCCAGATCGTCGCCTGGCACTTTGACCCGGCCACCGGCTCGCCTTTCTGGCTCGACTGGGCCTCGAAGAACTTCGACCCCCGCAAGGAGGTCCAGTCCGTCGAGGACCTCCTCAAGTTCCCGCACTTCCAGGACGAGTTCCTGCGCGACTTGCAGCCCGAGGTCTGGGTGCCGGCCGCGTTCAAGGGTCGCCCATTCAACATCTTCGAGACCGGCGGCACCACCGGCATGCCCAAGCAACGTATTGGCTGGGACGACTACAAGACGGACTACTCGGAGTTCAGCGACAAGATCAGCGACGCCCATTTCCCGCGCGGCGGCGCATGGTTGATGATGGGCCCCACGGGCCCGCGTCGGCTGCGCCTCGCCATTGAGCACCTGGCCAACGTCCGAGGAAGCTCCTGCTACTTCATCGACCTCGATCCCCGTTGGGTGAAGAAGGTCTTGGCCGCCAAGAAGTACCAGGAGGCCAAGGATTACATGGCGCACGTCGTGGACCAGGCCGCCACCATCCTCAAGCACCGCAAGGTGACCGGCCTGTTCACGACGCCCAAGCTCCTCGAGGCCATCGCCGAGAAGGTGAACCTTTGGGATGCCGGCATCCGTGGCGTGTTTTGCGGAGGCACCTCCATGAAGCCCCAGGAGGTTCGCTTCATCGTCGAGGAGCTTCTCGAGGGCCGCATCGGCTTCTACCCCACTTATGGCAACACGCTGATGGGCCTCGCGGCGTCCGTGCCCTTGCAGCCCGAGGACCAGTTCTCCGTCACCTATTACGCGCCCCAGCCCCGCGCCATCCTCCGCGTCGTGAACCCCGGCAACACCGCCGAGACCGTCCCCTACGGACAGTTCGGTCGCGTCGAGCTCACGACGTTGACCAAGGAGTTCTTCATGCCCCGTTTCCTCGAGCGCGACGAGGCCATCCGCCGCGCCCCGCGCCCGCCCTACGCCTGGGATGGCGTCGGCGACGTCCGCCCCTTTGGCGCGATGGAGAAGAACATCGTCGAGGGCGTGTACTGACCAGGGCGGGAGCACCGGCTCCCGACCTCATGCGGGCATCAGCCTCCTCGTCGCGGGCATTCTCCAACCAACGCGGAGACTGCCCGGCCCACTGAGTGACGCGTTCGGATCGGGTCGTCCTCCGCCTTGCCGATGGGGCGGGGGCTCCCTTTGCACCGTTCTTTTGGGAAAAGTCGTCGGCCTGGGTCTGGGAAACGTCCTCTTGTGCGGCGGCGGCCGTGCCGTGCCCCCTTTTCCCGGTTGAACTCGGCACAGTCCAGCCGCGCCTCCTCTGCTTCTCTGACGAGTACCCTGTTCTCGTCCATCGTCCCGCCACACGCCCGGAGTTCAAGGCGAGGGCCTGTTGGCCGGGTCCGGGGCTTGACCCCATTCCGTCGCCCATGCGTTCATCTCACCGTCTCCCTGCGAGTGTGAACGACGTCTGGCTGCATCCTGTGCCGTCCTGATTCCGCCGGCTGGTTCGTGGACTCAAAGGCCGAGTACCGATCCGTGCCATGAAGTCATCGAACATCAATCGAGTGGCCTTTCTCCGGCGAGTGGGCGCGTCGGCTGCGGGCCTCGCGCTGGCGGGTTGGATGCCGCGCGCCGTCGCCGCCGTGCCGCCGGGTCGTCGCCTTCTCTTCACCGAGTACGGCAAGGGGCCGAACCGCTTCGTGGAGCTGGACGCGGAGGGACGCGTGGCCTGGGAGTTCCAGCCGCCGAGCATCACGGTGATCTTCCAGGTGTTGCCCAACGGCAACATCCTGTTCGGGTACGGCGGCCAGCCCACCGGCGTGCGCGAGGTCACGTCCCGGGGCCGGACCGTGTTCGACTTCGTGAGCCCGTCGCGACAGGTGTTTGGCTGCGAGCGCCTGGCGAATGGCAACACCTTGGTGGCGGAACAAGGGCCGTGTCAGGCGCGGGAGGTGGACCCGCAGGGGCGCACGGTCCGCGTCACGCCCCTGACCACGAAGGTCGAGGGCTATCACCTGGAGGTTCGCAACGTCCACAAGCTGCCCCATGGCAACATCCTCGCCGCCCACGAGGGCGAGGGCGCGGTGCGCGAGGTGACCCCCGAGGGAAAGGTTGCGTGGGAATACACCGGCGTGACCAACGCCGGCGAGGCGCTGCGCCTTCCCAACGGCAACACGCTCATCTGCTGCGGCACCCAGAAGCGCCTCATCGAGGTCACCCCCGACCAGCGCGTCGCTTGGGAGTTCAAGGCCGAGGACGCCCCGGACGTCCACCTCACCTGGGTCTCCAGCGTCCAACGCCTCCGCAACGGCAACCTGCTCGTCGGCAACTTCCTCCGCGGACAGGAAGGCCGGGGAGCCCATGCCTTCGAGATCAACCGCGACAAGAAGGTCGTCTGGCAATGGGCCGACCACGCGCTCATCACGTCGCTCACCACCGTCCGTGTCCTCGGCGGATGAGCCGTGCCCACGCCCCGATCCGCCCCCAGCCCCTTCTTCACGCCGCGCCGCGCCTCGCATCCCAACCCTCCCAGATTCCCACGATCCCATGCCCACCGTTGCCGTCACCGACTTTGCGTTCCCGGACCTCAGCCTGGAGGAGGGCGTGCTTCAACCCGAGGGCGTCACGTTGGTGTCGTTGCGCGAGCGGCGTCCCCCGGCCGAGATCGCCGCGTTGGTGCGCGACGCCGACGCCGTGATCGCCCAGTTCGCGCCCATCACCGCCGAGGTCATCGCGGCCATGGGCAAGGCCAAGGTCATCGTCCGGTATGGCGTCGGTTACGACAACGTGGACGGCGCCGCCGCACGCGAGGCGGGCATCCCGGTGTGCAACATCCCGGACTACTGCATCGACGAGGTCGCGGACCACACGCTCGCGTTCCTCCTTGCGCTGACGCGCCAGGTGGTGCCGAACACGCTGGCCGTCCGCGAGGGCCGTTGGGGCATGGCGACGCCCGTGGCCTCCATGGCCGCGTTGCGGGACCTCACGGTCGGCATCGTGGGCTTCGGGCGCATCGGCCGGGAGGTCGTCCGGCGACTGCGGGCCTTCAACGCGCGCGTCCTCGTCCTCGACCCCGTCGCGTCGTCGGCCGACATCGCCGCATCCGGCGCGGAATCGGCGGCCTCCCTCGACGACCTCCTCGCCCGCAGCGACGTCGTGTCGCCGCATTGCCCGTCGAATCCGGCGACGAAGAAGATGTTCAACGCCGCCGCGTTCGCCCGGATGAAGCCGGGCGCGCTCTTCGTCAACGTGGGCCGCGGCGACCTTGCCGACAGCGACGCCCTCGCCACCGCGCTGGAATCCGGCCGGCTGGCAGGGGCCGCCCTCGACGTGTTCGACCCCGAGCCCATCCCGGCCGACCACCCCATCCGCCGGATGCCCCAGGTGATCCTGGCCTCGCACATCGCGTCGGCGAGCCCCCGTGCGGTGCGGACGTTGCGGGAGACGGCCGCGCGGACGGCCCTGCGCGCGATCCGGGGCGAGCCCCTTTCCAACGTGGTCAACGGCGTCGTGCCGAGGTCGGCGTGACGACGGAACCCCTCGCAGAATCCCCTCCCACCATGAGCACCGAATCCACCACCCGCCGTTCCTTCCTGGCCGCAATCCCCGCCATGGCGGCCGCGCCCTTGATTGCCCGCGACTACGGCCCCGGCGCGCCGCCGGTGCGGTACCCGGAGCCGAACGTCATCGTGTTGGGCAAGGCCTTTGAAAAGCACCGCATCGGCTCCGCCCCCATCGAGCGCCTGCACACCGGCATGTACTGGGCCGAGGGCCCCGCATGGAGCGGCCAGGGCCAATACCTTGTCTGGAGCGACATCCCCAACGACGTCCAGCATCGATGGCTCCAGGACGACGGCCACATCTCCACGATCCACAAGCCGGCCGGGCACAGCAACGGCAACACCTTCGACCGCGAGGGCCGCCAAGTCTCCTTCGAGCACGGCCACCGGAGGGTCGTCCGTTACGAGCGCGACGGTGGCGTCACCGTCCTGGCCGACCGGTTCGAGGGAAAGCCCTTCAATGCGCCCAACGACGGCGTCGTGCATCCCGACGGCAGCGTGTGGTTCACCGACCCCGGCTACGGGAGCCTAGGCAACTACGAGGGCAACAAGGGCGACCTTCTGCTCAAGGAGGCCGTCTATCGCATCGATCCCGGCGGCAAGGTGGAGAAGGTCACTGACGAGATCTTCAAGCCCAACGGCCTGTGCTTCTCGCCGGACTATCGAAAGGTCTATGTCGCCGACACCGGCTCCACGCATTACGCGGACGCGCCCAAGAACATCAAGGTGTGGGACGTGGACGGGGCGAAGCTGCGGAACGGGCGCGAGTTTGCGTCGATGGCCATGACGGTGGCGGGCAAGGCCGTGGCCGGGCTGGCGGACGGCATCCGCTGCGACCGCGACGGCAACATCTGGGCGGGCGCGGGCTGGGCCGGCGAGGGCTACGACGGCGTCCACGTGTTCTCGCCGCAGGGGGAGCGCATCGGCCAGGTCGTGTTGCCCGAGGTGTGCAGCAACGTGTGCTTCGGGGGGCCGCGCCGGAACCGCCTGTTCATGACGGCCAGCCGAAGCCTCTACGCCGTGTACGTGGAGGCCCAGGGCGCGCATTGGTGCTGAGGCCACCGGCCCTCGTCGTCGTCGTCGTCGTCGTCCCGCCAGCACCCCATGCTCTCCCTTGCCGACCGCATCGCCATCGTGACCGGGGCGGGCTCCGGCATTGGGGCGGCGATTGCCGAGTGCTTCGCGGCGGCCGGCGCCGTGGCATGGGCAACGGACCGGGATGGGGCGGCGGCGGAGGCCACCGCGCGGCGCATCCGGGACGCGGGGCACCGGGCGGAGGCGCTGGCGTTGGACGTGGGCGACGAGGCCTCGTGCGTTGCAGGCGTCGGCCGCGTGGTGTCGGCGCATGGCCGATGCGACGTGCTGGTCAACAACGCCGGCATCGGGCACGTGGGCACGGCGCTGACGACGACGCCGGGCGACCTGGAACGGCTGTGGCGCGTCAACGTGCTGGGCGTGCTCCACATGTCCCGCGCGGTGCTCCCCGCGATGGTCGCACGCGGATCCGGATCCATCGTCAACGTCGCGTCCATCGCCGGGCTGATGGCCATGGAGGCGCGCCTGGCCTACACGACCACCAAGCACGCCGTCGTGGGGATGACCCGGGCCATGGCGCTGGACCACGGCACGACCGGCGTCCGGATCAACTGCATCTGCCCGGGGCGCGTCCGCACGCCGTTCGTGGACGGGATGCTGCGCCAGTACGCGAACCCGGACGATTACCTGCGCCAGTTGGAGGCTCCGCATGCGATGAAGCGGATGGCGGCCCCGTCGGAGATTGCGGCGGCGGCGTTGTTCCTGGCGAGCGATGCGGCGTCGTTCGTGACGGGGAGCGCCATGACCGTGGACGGCGGCTACACGACGGGGAAATGACGGCGTGAACGCCCCGGTGCCAGCGGCGGTGGAGGTGCGGCAACTGCGCCGTAAGGTGGCGTGGCGCATCCTGCCGCTGGTCATCGCGCTGTACGTCGTCGCCTACCTGGACCGCGCCAACGTGGCGTTCGCCAAGCTGCGGATGGGGCGGGACCTTGGGTTCTCGGAGGAGGTGTTTGGGCTGGGGATCGGGGTGTTCTTCATTGGCTACCTGTTCCTGGAGATCCCGGGGGCGTTGCTGGTCGAGCGCTGGAGCGCCCGCCGTTGGTTCTCGCGCATCCTCGTGACGTGGGGGGTGATCTCGGCGGGGATGGCGTTGGTGCGGACGCCCGCGCAGTTCTACTGGGCGCGGTTCCTGTTGGGGGTGGCGGAGGCGGGGTTCTTCCCGGGCATCATCGTGTACTTCTCGCACTGGTTCGTGCAGCGCGAGCGTTCGCGGGCGTTGTCGTGGCTGTTGCTGGCGGTGCCCGCCAGCCTGGCGTTGGGCGCGCCGGTTTCGTCGTTGCTGCTCGACGTCCAGTGGCTCTCGATGGCCGGGTGGCAGTGGTTGTTCATCGTGGAGGGTTTGCCCGCCGTCCTGCTCGGCGTGCTTGTCCCGTTCTGCATGGCGGACCGGCCGCGCGACGCCGCATGGCTGACGCCAGCCGAGCGCAAGCATCTCGAGGGGGAACTCGCGTCCGAGGCCGCCGCAAAGGGGGCCACAGGCAAGCTTGGCGTGCTCCAAGCCCTCCGTCTTCCCGCCGTCTGGCTGCTCGTCCTCGCCGTCGCCATCGGCAACAGCGGCGGCTACGCCCTCACCTTCTGGCTGCCCACCACCGTCAAGAACCTGTCCGGCGGCTCCGACCGCATGACCCTGTTCTACAGCGGCCTCTACTACGCCTGCGGCATCCTCAGCGTCCTGGCGTCGGGCATCTCGGCGGACCGGACGGGCGACCGCAAGTGGCACGCGGCCGGGGGCATGATGGCGACGGGCGTGTTCCTCGTGTGCAGCGCCCTGCCGGGCCAAGGCTTCGCCACGCAGATGGGATGGCTCTGCCTCACCGCGCTGGCTGCCTTCTTCTGGATCTCGCCCTTTTGGACGTTGCCCTCCCTGACGCTCACGGCGTCCGCCGCCGCCGCCGCCACCGGGTTGATCAACATGGGCGCCAACCTCGCGGGCTATGCCGGCAACCACGTCACCGGCTGGCTTCGACGCCAAGGCCATGGCGAGGCCGACTGCCTCCGCTTCCTCGCCGCCTGCTTCATCGTGGGTGGCATCCTCCTTTGCCTCGTTCGGGTCCGGCCCCGGCCTGCGACAGAAGCCCCGTGACCCCTGACGTTGTTCCCCGTTGGATCCCACTTCCTCGATGAAGCCCCTCGAACCCGATTCACCCCTTGCCCTCTACCGCACGATGCTCGTCATCCGCGCGGTGGAGGAACGCCTCGCGAAGTCCCATCAGGCCGGCCTCGTCCATGGCGCGTGCCATACCTATGTCGGGCAGGAGGCCATCGCGGCGGGCGTGTGCGCCCAGATCGGACGCGACGACGCCGTCTTCAGCACGCACCGGGGCCATGGGCACGCCTTGGCCAAGGGCATGGAACCCGTGCCGCTCATGGCGGAGCTCTATGGACGCGAGGGGGGGTGCTCGCGGGGCCGCGGCGGCTCCATGCACCTGTTCGCGCCCGAGATCGGCATGATGGGCACCAGCGGCATCGTCGGTCCCTGCATCTTGCAGGCCGCCGGCGCGGGCTATAGCGCGCTTGTTCAGGGCTCCGGCCGCGTCGGGGTCGCCTTCTTCGGCGATGGCGCGGTGAACAACGGCGCGTTCCATGAGGGCCTGAACATGGCCGCCATCTGGAAGCTGCCCGTGCTCTTCGTGTGCGAGAACAACCAGTTCGCCACCGAGGTTCCCTTTGCGTCGGTGGCGGGCAACCCCAGCGTCGCGGCGCGCGGCGCGGCCTACGGCATCCCGGCTTTGGAACTGGACGGGAACGACGCCCTGGCCATCGCGGCGGCCGCGCGCGAGGCCATCGGCCGGGCGCGCACGGGCGGCGGCCCCACGTTGATCGAGTGCCGCACCTACCGGACGCGCGCCCACGCCGAGGGCATGGGCGACTTCACGTACCGAACCCGCGCCGACGTGGAGGAGTGGAAGGCCCGTTGCCCCATCGCCCGGCTGCGCGGCCGCATCCTGGCGGACGGCATTGCGGACAAGGCGGAGCTGGACGCGCTGGTGGCCGACGTCGCCGCGCGGGTGGAGGCGG
>JBJSZF010000491.1:0-3799 GCA_046090125.1 Verrucomicrobiota bacterium | reverse complement strand
GCCCGGCAGGCCTTCGAGCAGGATGTGGCCCCGGGCCACGAGGCCGACCAGAAGCCGCTCGACGAGGTCGGCCTGGCCCACGATGACCTTGGCCATCTCGGCTCGGACCCGTTTCAAGTGCTCGGCGGCGGCGGCGACCTTCGACTTCAGGTCTTGGGTGGGATTCGACATAGTTCACGCCGGCGAACCGGCCCCGTCATCCAACCAAGCCGCGCGCGGCAAAGTCCAGCCTGCCGTCGGGCAAAGAACTGGGATCGGGGGGCAACCCATCGGCCCCGGGGCACGCCCGGGTCATCGGGAAGGCTGACAGCGCCAGCGGGCGGGCCGACGCTTCGCGCACGGTCGGGACCGGGGAATGGAGGCCGTCAGGATCCGCTTCGCAACGAAGCCAAGTAGGCCAGGAGGTCGGCGAACGCCTCCGGCGTCAGGCCGTCGCCAAGGCCGTCGGGCATCAGCGAGCGTCCCGTGGACGTCCGCCTGCGGATCCGCGACTTCAGGAGGCGGATGGGATCGCCGGCGGCGGGCTGGACGACGACCTCGGACGCGGTCTCGGACCGAATCATCCCGGAGATGGACTCGTCGTCGTCGAGGTCGAGGAGGACGACGTCGTAGCCTTCCCGGACGGACTTGCTGGGCCAGAGGATGGCCTCGGCGATCCCGGGCGCGTCCAATTGCGCGCCGATGCCGCTGAGGTCGGGCCCGATGCCACCGCCCTCGCCTTGGACGCGGTGGCAGGCGAGGCAGGCGAGGCCCGTCGGGTCGCGGAACAGGGCGCGGCCACGGGCACGGTCCCCGGAGGCCTGAAGCGCGGCATCCTTCAGTTCCGGCGGCCCTGTGTTGGGTGCGGCACGTTGCATGAGGCCTGAAGCGGCGGCAGGGGCGTGACCACGGAAGATGCGCTGGAGGTCGCCAATGACCTCGGGTGGAAGGCCGTCGATCCGGGATGCCAGGACGGGCCACGCGGCGTCGCGCGTCGCGGCCAGCGCCCCGCGCGCGACGGACCGGACCCGGGCGTCGCGGGAGGCGAGCGCTTCGAGGTAGAGGTCGGCGGCCTCGGGAGTAGGGAGGGCGAGAAGGGCGTCGCGGGCACGTTCGCGTGTGGCGGGTTGGCGCGCGAGGCGCAGGAGGGCAGGCACGGCAGCCTTCCAACGACCCTCGCGTGCGGCGGCGAGGGCGGCGTTTCGGACGGCGGGGTCGGGTGATTCGAGGGCGGCGACGAGGGTGGGCACGACGTTGGTGGCGCGGGACTCCGCGAGGATTTGGACGGCTTGAGGCGCGCGCGGATCGCCGGCGGGTGCCACTGCGAGGCCCGTGGCCGCCTCCAACACGCGGGGTCCCGGGACGGCGAGGGCGAGGGCGAAGGTTTCGGGGGCAACGGGGGAGCCGGCCGGCGTGGCAAGCAACAGGCGGGCGATGGCTTCGTCGCCCTGGGCGGGGCGCATCTGGGCCAGCGATCGCAGCAACGCGGCGCGGGCCTGTGGGTGCGACTCGGCCTGAAGCCTGGAGAGGAGAAGGTCGGCTCCATCGGCCTCGACGAGGTTGCCGAGCGCCTCGGCGGCCGCAACGCGCAGGGCAGGGGATGGGTCGGTGGCGGCGAGGCGAAGGGCGTGAAGGACGTCGGGGGTGGCGACCCACGCGACGGTTCGCGCTGGAGGTTGCAGGCGGAACGGATGGTAGGCCCACCATTCGCCGTTCCAATCCGGGGCCTTGCGGTGGAGCGGGGCGAGGGCTTGCAGGGCAGCGACGCGTTGGCGCTCGGCCAGGGTTTCGTCAAAGACCACGGCGGCCAACGCGCGCACCAAGGGGGCGGAGTAGGCATTGCGGAAGGCGTACACGACGTTCTCGCGGATGCGGGGCACGGAATGAGCCATGGCAGCCACCATGGGCGCCCAGGCCTCCGCGTTCCGCGCGCCGATGCGATGAAGGGCGGTGAAGGCGGCATGGCGCAGGAAAAGGTCCGGCGTGTCGAGCGCGAGGATCAGGTCCGGGATGCAAGCCGCGTCGCCGACGCGGCCAAGGGCGATGGCGGCCTGCAAGCGGACGGTGGCTTCTGCGGACGAGCGAAGGGCGGCTTCTGCGGCGCGAGCGACCTCTGGCAGCGCATGTTCGCCAAGGCAGCGGAGGGCCTGGCGGGCGACGGCGGGGTCGGGGCTTCGCGAGGCCTTGAGGATGGGCACGAGGGCGGCCTCGGCGGGGCTGATGGCATGGAGGGCCCACAGGGCATGGATGCGGGCTTGGTGTTCGAGCCTCGGGTTGTCGAGGGCGGCGGCGAGCGCTGGGATGGAAACGTTGCCTTGCCGCGCGAGGAGTCGCTGGGCGGAGAGGCGGACGGCATGGACGGCATGGGAAAGAGCCGTCACGAGGTCGGCCTGAGGGACCTCGACGGCCTGGCCGATGCCGTGGGCGACATGCCAGGAGGGCAGGGCGCGGCTGGGTTCGGGTGTTGCGGGCGAGAGCTTCCACAGGCGACCCGCGACGGCCTGTTCCTTGGTGTCCCGATGTTGCCAGTCGCAGACGTAGAGGGCGGCGTTGTCGTCGGTGAACGCGATGCCGACGGGGCGGAAGTCGGGAGGGGTTTCGAGGAACAGGTTCTCGTCAAAGGCCGCCCGGAAGGTGGCTCCGTCGCGTTGGAGCGCGACGCGGCGGATGTTGCGCTGGCCGAAGTCGGCGAGGAACAGGTTGCCACGATGGGTGGGCGGGAGGGCGTCGCCAAGGGCGCACGCCATGCCGGTGGCGGCTCCGGCCCCGTAGTCCGCAAGCATCCACAGGGTGTAGGGACGGCGCGGGATGAAGTCGAAGGGGTATCCGTAGAAGCCGCCGTCGATCATGTGCGTAAGCCGGCCCATCCACTGGTTTTCGTCGGTGTTGTCGTAGGTGAACCAGTCGTCCTCGGCCGTGCCGGCGATGTCGAGGATGTTGCGGACGCCGGTGGAGACGACCGCGAGGCCGGAGCCATCGGGGCGGATGCGGACGACGCCGCCGCCGTGGAGGTTGACGGTGCGTCCATCGCGGCCCCGGGCCTTGAAGAGGCCCTTGTCGCCGACCGCGACGTAGAAGAATCCGTCCATGCCGAGGCGAAAGTTGGCGGGCACGTGGTCGTTCCAGTCGAGGGCCCACGGGTTGGGGTTGGTTTGATCGACGAGCTCCCCGCGGTCGCGCCCCACGCCTTGGTCGTCCCGGAACACCGAGAAGCGCGGGTTGTGGAGGACGTAGAGGCGGCCTTCGAGATAGTGCATGCCGAAGACGCCGTGCAGGCCCTCGGCGAAGACGGTCCAGCGGCCGTCATTGTGACGGCACAGGATGCGGCCTTCGGCGACGTGGGCGGGACGGGTGATGTCCATGGGGTCCTCGGCGACGAACAGTCGGCCGTCGGGTGCGCAGGCGACGACGGACGGGTGACGGAGGACGGGGGCCTCGGCGACGAGGGAGATGTGCCATCCAGGGCGCGGCACGGGGGCCCTTGGCGTTGTTCCTTGGGCGCAAAGACGCGGCAGCCCGTGGAGGCACCCAAGCAAAAGGCCGGCAACGAGGGCCATGGAGAAACGCACGCGCACGAGGTTCACGCTTCGTTTGGGCAACGGTTCTTTCAACCGCGAAATGGCACGGGTCCGTCGGCTGCCGAGCCGCAGGGGCCGGGCGTGCATGGCGTGCATCAAAACAAGGGGCCGTCCCGGCGCGAGCACCGGGACGGCCCCTGCGAATCGCCGCTGCGGGGCGGCGGCGCGGGCTAGCGCTTGATGAGGCGGTAATACCGGCCTGCTGCGGAGGCGGTGACGTCGAGCCCGCCGGCTCCCGGCAA
>JBJSZF010000490.1:0-2513 GCA_046090125.1 Verrucomicrobiota bacterium | reverse complement strand
TGGTCCGTGTCCCAGCCCGTGAAGTAGTCGCCCATGTTGGCGTCGATGGAGCCGAGCGCACCGGCGTTGGCGGCGACCTCGAGCTCGTGCTCCATCGTCTTCCCGGCCAGCCATGCATGGTTGACCTCGATGTTGAGCTGGAAGTGGGGAAGCAGGTCGTATTGCCGCAGGAAGTTAAGGCACGCGGCAGCGTCGGAGTCGTACTGGTGCTTCGTGGGTTCCTTGGGCTTGGGCTCGATGAAGAACGGGCCCTTGAACCCAATCTTCTTCTTGTGCGCGACGGCCATGTGCATGAACCGAGCGAGGTGGTCCATCTCGCGGCGCATGTCGGTGTTGAGGAGCGTCGAGTAACCCTCGCGCCCGCCCCAGAAGACGTACCCTTGGCCGCCGAGCTCATGGGTCCATTCGAGGGCCTTCTTCACCTGTGCGGCCGCAAAGCAAAAGACGTCGGCGTTGCAGCTCGTGGCGGCGCCGTGCACGTAGCGCGGGTGAACGAAGTTCTGGGCCGTGCCCCAGAGCAACCGGACCCCGGTGTCGGACTGGAACTTCTTCAATTCCCGGGCAACGGCATCAAAGTTCTTGTTGGACTCGGCAAGCGTGCGGCCGTGCGGGGCGACGTCGCGGTCGTGCCAGCAATAGAAGGGGGCTCCGAGCTTGGTCGTGAACTCGAACATCGCGCGGGCCCTTTGGATGGCCTGTGCGACGGTGCCCTCCCCAGCCTGCCATGGGCGTTGGGCCGTCCCCCATCCAAACATGTCGGCCCATGTGCCGCGCATCGTATGCCAATAGACGCCGGCGAAGCGCAGGTGTTCCCGCATGGTCTTGCCCTCGACGAGCGCGTCGGCGTCGTAGTGCTTGAACGCCAGGGGATCCTTGGACTGGGGGCCCTCGTATCGGATGGCAGGGATCTTCGGGAAGAACTGCTTGCTCATGTGATGTCGAAAGACCGGGAAAGCTACGTGTGTGCCGAGGGGCGTGGAAAGCGCGGATTTTTCCTCAGGGCAAGGGCCTCCAGTTGACGTGACGGTATCGGTCGTAAATCCAGCGAAAGTCATTGTTGCGTCCATTCCCACCGGTCCAAAAGAAGCTGGACTTGCCGGCCGACGAATCGCGCGCGGCCTTCAGGGTGGCGGCGTCAATCCAGCGCTTGCCCTCCGAATGGCCATCGGAAAACGAAAACGAGCTGTTGTCGCCATGGAACACGGCGAACGGGTCCACCCAGCCCGGCGGGTTCACGTCAATCACCCACGTGCCGTTGTTATAGTCCCGCGGGTCCGCCTCCTCGACGAACACCATGGAAAGCGAGGGGTCCGTGATTTGGGTTTCCTTGGTGTAGGGGACGATGCTGCCCCAGCCCATGCCCGCCATGCCATCGGCCTTGGAATAGCTGTCGTAGGCCCAGCCGCGCCCGACCTTGTTGTACTTGGTACGGAGGTCGCCAGGGCAATGGTACGCCGCGTAGCCAGGGCAATACTTCCCCAACGGCGAGTTGCTAAACCCATTGCGCACGCGGTTCATGGCCTCCGTCACGGACAGGCCCGGCGCGAAGTTCGGGCCCGGCGTGGGCCCGCGCCAATACCCGCCGGCGTACAGGTCCACCGTGGCCGCCCCGCTGCCATAGCGAGTGGGAAGGATCAGGTCGCGGTTGTCGTCCGCGTACATCTTCCACGCGAGGATGATCTGCTTCTGGTTGCTGAGGCAGACGGATCCATTGGCCTTCGCCTTCGCCTTGCCGAGGGCGGGAAGTAACATGCCCGCGAGGATGGCAATGATGGCAACGACAACCAGGAGCTCAATGAGCGTGAAGCCAGAGCGCCTTTGCAGGGAGCGGGGATTCATTGGAGGCATCATGGAACGGGTCGGACGACGGACGCAATATCCGGCTGCCCCCGGCTCGGCCTGCGGCGGCCCTCGCGGGCACGTGAGGAATTCATGGCAGCCCCAGCCCACGCGACACGCACCCGGCGCATGCGCGTCCCCGAAAGTTTTCGGAGTCGAAACCGCGTTGAATCTTGTCGTGTTTCGCCTCGTCTCGATAGCCTTGCGGCTCAAAACGCCGTCAAGCGCTCACAAGTATGCAGTTCCATCACACGCTTCGCCGCAGCCGCAGGGCCGCCGGGTTCACGCTCATCGAAATCCTCCTCGTCATTGTCATCATCCTGCTCCTGGCGGGCGCGCTCGTCGTGTTCGTCCTCCCGCAGCAAAAGGGTGCCGAGAAGAACACCACCCGCCTCCTCCTCCAAAACGTCGCCACCGCCCTCGACTCCTACCGCCTCAACCTCGGTCACTACCCCACCGAGCAGGAAGGCGGCCTCGACGCCCTCCTCAAGAAGCCCTCCTTCGAGAAGGAATCCATGGGCGACAAGTGGACCGGCCCCTACCTCAAGCCCGGCACCGTCCTCGACGACCCCTGGGGCAACAAGATCCGCTACGAGCTCGCCGACCGCTCCTCGCCGGATGCCGACAAAAACGGAGGCCTCCCCTACAAGCTCTTCTCCGTCGGACCCGATGGC
>JBJSZF010000489.1:0-1830 GCA_046090125.1 Verrucomicrobiota bacterium | reverse complement strand
ACGCAAGGACGAGTACCGTCGCCAGTTCGCGTTGTTGCTCGGGCAGAAGAACCAGTTGTGGTGGGACCTGCCGGCGCGGGATTCGCTGGAGCTGAATGCCAAGATCTACGGCATCCCCAAGGAACCGTTCGAGCGGACGCTGGACGAGCTGACGTCGCTCCTGGGCGTGGGGCCGAAGCTGGCGACGGCCGTGCGGGAGCTGTCGCTCGGGGAACGCATGAAGTTCGAGCTGATTGCCGCGCTCCTGCACGAGCCCCGGGTCCTTTACCTCGACGAGCCCACCATCGGGCTGGACGTGGTGTCGCAGCGGGTCGTGCGCGACTTCCTGCGGGACCCCAACCAGCGCCGGCGCACGACGATCCTGCTCACCAGCCACTACATGGCGGACATCCAGGAGCTGTGCGAGCGCGTCGTCATCATCGACCGCGGCACCCTGTTCTTCGACGGGCGGCTTTCGGACATCCTCGACCGCTTCGCTGACTTCAAGGTGGTCACGGTCCAGCTTGCGACGGGCGCCGCAGCGTCGCTTCCCGACCCCGCCCGTTACGGCCAACTCGTGGACAGCGAGCCCGGAACGCTGCGGCTGCGTGTGAAGCGCGACCGGGTTATCGCCGCGTGCAAGGCCCTCCTCGACGAGCTGCCCGTGAAGGACATCGACATCGAGGAGGTGCCGGTCGAGGACATCATCCGGCAGTTGTTCCAGCGCGACACGCCGCCGGCGGCGGGCGCGGGGCCGTGATCCTGGCAACGGCAGTTGGGCAGTCTGTAGGCCGCGTGCCCTCACGCGGCGGCAACCCGTGTTCCGCGCAGCGTGGGGCCAAGGCAAACAAGACCGAGACGGTCTCGCTACCTTGTTCCTGTACCGGCCCGTCGCGTCGGGCGCGTCAGGCGAGGACGCGTTCGAGAAGCTGGTTCATGCGCTGGATCATGGGGCGCGGGTCCTCGAGAAGGCCGGCCGCCATGCGGGCGTTGTCCAGGAGCTGGGCGGCGGCCTGCGAGGCGAGTTCGGGATCCTTGTGGCGCATCCCCTCCAGGCGCGACACCAACGGGTGACGCGGGTTGATCTCCAGGTCGGGGCTCGATCCCGGGAGTTCCTTCTGGTCCCGGTTCATCGCCTTGAGCGTCCGGCGCATCGTGGCGGTCATGAAGCCGTCCGACTCCACGGCGATCACCGGGCTGGTGGCCAGGCGCTTGGACACGCGGACGTCGGACACGGCGGCCGCCAGCGTGGTCTTCAGCCACTCCGCCAATCCCGTGGCCTGCTCGGGCGTCAGTTGCCCGTCCGCCGCGGCGGGCTCGGGCACCTCAAGGCTGGCCTTCTCCGCCGCGACGATCTTCTTGCCCTCGAACTCGCCAACGCGGTCGAGCACGAACTCGTCGGCGGGGTCGGTGAGGATGAGGACCTCCAGGTTGCGGGCGGCGAAGACCTCGTGCTGCGGGCTGGCGAGGGCGGCGTCGCGGGACGGGGCGTGGAGGAAGTAGATTTCCTTTTGCTCCCCCGTCATGCGGCTGATGTAGGCGGCGAGGCTGGTGGCCTTGCCAGCCTCCTGCGTGGACGACTCGAACCGCAGGAGCTTGGCGAGGGCCTCGCGATGCTCGTGGTCCGACAGGACGCCCTCGCGCAGGAAGCGGGCGTACTCGGCGTGAAACGTGGCGTAGGCATCCGGGTCCTTCGTCGCTTCCTCCGCGAGGAAGCGCAGCACCTTGGACGTGAGGGCGCGGTTCAGCTTCCGCAGGAGCGACGAGTCCTGCATGCGCTCGCGGGACACGTTGAGGGGCAGGTCCTCGCAATCCACCACGCCCTTGAGGAACCGCAGCCAGTCCGGGAAC